>JBCCQK010000456.1:0-6913 GCA_039024375.1 Bacteroidota bacterium | reverse complement strand
TTGGAGTGAACAAAGTCCATTCTCGCCAAAATCTGTGTCTAATTGTCCCTTTTCATTGAATCGAAAAACGACTCCCTCTCTCGGTGAACCACCAGATAATTTTCCTGAAACGTAAGTGAATCCACCCGATTCACAGAGTAATATTCCTGTTTGGATATCCGCTATTCTTTCATTAGCAAGATACCCCGCTTCTCCAAACGTTTCGTCTAATCTGCCGTCCGCATCCAGTCTTAAAACGTGCAATGGTCTCGACCGAAGCAGTATTATTTTATCGTCTTCTTGTAGCAACATTAAATCCGAGGAAACGCCAAATCTATTGAAATCGGAGATTATCACTTCCCCATTATCACCAAAAGTGGGGTCCAATTCGAAGGGTTGACTCACAAGCGTTGAGGAAAAAAGCAGAGACACGGTGAAAAGCAGAACAATTCGGATATGCTTCATATCAGGTGAATTTTGGGGTGGTGGAGGATGTTGGTTAAGTAAAGTGGAGGTGTAGAAGAAGGGGGAATGTAGAGGAAAATTACAGTAGAAGGGCCACAAATAGTGCCAAGTATGGTTAAATTATTGAAGTCTATTAAAACTTAATCTATCAAGAACGCTGGAGTCATTTTTTTTGACATTACTTTTTAACCAAAACTCACGTTACATTATGGGTTGGCATGATAAGTGCGAGCGGCAAAAATGAGTATCCAATAAATAAGTTGATGCTTGATAAGCTATCAAAGTTAAAGGCAAGGTACACTTTAACCATGCACCTTACCTTTAGATTATTTTTCATCCATTAATTATACCCACATTTTTGATTACAAATAGTGATGTCACCTAGTTGTGGGTTCCCCCCATCTCCTTGAAAGGTTAAATTTTCAAATTTTAGACTATCATCTATGCTTCCTAAGCAGGCGATACACTTTGCCAGTATCTCCTGCTTTTCAAAAGCATAAAAAAGAGAGGCTGACAAAGCATCAATTAGTATAAGTAATTAGACAGAATTAAATGAAGAAATTAGACAGGATTACATGATTTACATGATTTACATGATTTACATGATTTTGATTATCAAGATTTTAAATCCTGTTCATCTTGAAATCCTGTCAAAAAATAACCTTAGATAATCTTGTCTGACTACTTAGATTAGGGCTGTACGGAATCTGTAAATTAGAGCATTCGATAATCAAAATCCTGTAAAGGCAGCCCATCCGCCTTGCGGCTCTCAAACAATGTTTGTTCGTCCTGTCCGAAAATTAAAAATAATCCTATCCAATGTGCACAAACGGTGCCGATTGAACACACACACACTACAAACAAATACACTTTCCACAACCTGTCTTTTTATTGTTATTCCACTACATCCACCATAATCCGCTTCTCCCGATTCGCCAATTCCCATGCCGTATGAAAAATTAGCCGTCCAATTTTCTCCATTTTATCAAAGTTAATCTTCTCAATCGTATCGGAAACGCGGTGGTAATCGGCGTGGGTGCCATTGAAGTAGAAAACGGCGGGGATGCCCTTTTTGGCGAAATTGTAGTGGTCGGAGCGGTAGTAAAAACGATTGGGGTCGTTCTTATCGTTGTAGGTGTAGTCTAAGACCAAATTGGTGTACGTGTCGTTGGCCGCTTCGTTAATTTTGTGTAGTTCGGTACTCAAACGGTCAGCACCAATGACGTAGATATAATTGGGGTTATCTTTGTATTTGCTGTGGACTCGACCAATCATGTCCACGTTGATGTTCGCTATGGTATTTTCTAACGGAAAAATAGGGAATTCCGAATAGTATTCCGAACCGAGCAAGCCCTTTTCTTCGCCCGTCATCCAAATCATCAGCACGCTCCGACGTGGGCCAACGCCCTGCTTTTTGGCCTCTTGAAAAGCCTGAGCAATTTCCAAAATCCCCGTCGAACCCGACCCGTTGTCGTCGGCGCCGTTATACACTGCATTCCCTCTCATTCCTACATGGTCGTAATGCGCTGAAACCACCACAATTTCTTTTTTCAAAACGGGGTCAGTGCCTTCGATAAAGCCAAGGATGTTATTGCCCAATAACTGATTGATTTTTTTGTTTTGCTTCAAAGCAATATCCGTCGGTAAAGCGACCGATTTGGGCTTTCCTTTTTTGGCAATTTTCTTTCTCGCTTTGACAAACTTTTTGTTCTTTTTCCCAATAATATCCTTCGCAATTTCGGTAGAAATATAAAGGTGGTTGGCGTATTTCTCGGCCGTATTTTCGGTGTCACCCATTTTCATGCGACCATCGAGTAATTCCCGTCGCAATTCGCCCAAGTTCTTTTTCAATTTCCCGTCGATGATGAGTACCGTTTTGACCCCATTTTTATGTGCCGCCATCAATTTTTTAGTACGGTCGGTCGTCCAATCGGACACTTCTTCCGAGTTTGTGATGTAAGACGTTTTTCCCCGCATCGGTTCGCCGTCGTAAATCAAAATCGTTTTCCCACGGACATCCTTGCCTTTATAATCATTGTAATTATCCGATTCGATACCGTAACCTAAAAAGACCACTTCGCCTAACTTGGCCAAATCGGGGCGATTGGTGTTTAGTTTTGGAAAAGCGTAGTAATCCCATAAGTGTCGATACGGCTTATTGGCGACCGATAGAGAAATATCCTCCCAAATTTCGGACGTGAAGGCGATGGGTTGAAAATAACCGTCTAGTTTCTTTAACGGTGGGATACCAATTTGTCGCAACTGTTCGGCGATGTAATTCGCTGCTTTGGTGTTGCCCGGTGTTCCCGTTTCTCGCCCTTCCATATCGTCGGCGGCCAAAGCCGTTAGGATTTTTTTCATGTCTTCCTTTGTGATGGTTTGCGCAAAAGGAACGGGGTCGTTCAGGGCTGTCAATTGAAAATCCATCGAAGGAGTAACGGCATTCTGCGACCATAGTAGATTGGGAAGGAAGCAGAAGAGGAAAAAGTAACGCATATTTTTTGTTTGAGTCGTCATTTACTTATTACCATTTTTTTACCACAAAGGTATGGAGGTCATGGAATACATGGAGTTTTTTTTGAGCGCAGTTTTGACTTGTTTGGAGAAGGAGTAAAAGAATTGATGGTTAAAAAGTAGCATCAAGAAAGGGTAAGTTCTAATCCGCAGCTAGAACAGTAGAAAGTTACGGATTGATTAGCTACGGATTTTTATCACGCTTCCTTTATAGGCTCCAATCAAAAATTTAAAATCACAAAATTCTATGGTTCACTAGAGCTATGTTTCAAAATAAGATTAGTGGTTGGGGTTGTGTAAAAAGTCTTTATATTTTAAAATTTAAATATGTAGTATTAGGTTGTATTTGAGAATGATTGATTGATGGTTTGATGGCTTGATGGTTGTATTACAAAGTATTACGTTGACCATCAAGCCATCTAACCATCAAGCAATCACAACCAATCTGGTTAGTTACACATTCTATTTTAGCTTATTCATACCCTTTTTACACAACCCCAACCACTTTCCTTACGAAAATTTCAGAATAAACACTACTAGAATACCGACAACTAACTAGCCCATCATTTCTTAACTATAGGCAGTCGAATCTGCGAAGGATATTCCTTTGAATGGTGCACTTTATTGAGCGCAATCACGCCTTCCGATTCGTCGTAATTGTTGCCGCCCGTATTCAAATTTCGGGTAAACCGAGGAAAGTTGCTACTAGAAATTTCAACTCGAATGCGGTGGCCTTTTTTGAAAAAATTACTAGTGGACATGGGCGTTAGCGCAACGGGATAAACTTTTCCTTTTTCCATAAACACCTCTTTATCGTAGCCTTCTCGGTAACGCACCCGTTGGATGGTTTCGTCCAAATTGTAGGCACTTCCGTCGGGATGAACGTCAATTAACTTAATCGTAAAATCAGTGTCCTTCGCATCCGACGAAACGTATAGTTGCGTTTCGATAAAACCGCTAACTTCTACCCCTTCCGTCAACGGGTCAGTGGTATAAACGAGTATATCCTGTCTAGCTTCCATCGGTCGTTGGTCGAAAGACCCGCCTTGTATCGCATTGCCCGTACAACAAACGTTACCTCCGTAGGAAGGAACGGGATTCATGGGGTCGTAGAAGAATTCGTCCATTGGGTTGGAGTCGTCATTGGGCTTCGTTGGGGTCAACTTTCCATCGCCGTACAAGCTGTTGGCGTTGCCGTCGCTGTCTAAATAGTAAGTCGTCATTTCGGCATCGGCGGGTGGCCAAACGTCGGAAGCCTGCCACTCGTTGCTGCCCATTGTATAATACTGTACTCGGGGCGTCTCGGCTTTGAAGTCGTTTTCTTCACCTTTCAACAGCATATCGAACCAGTCGTAAATTTGCTCTTGGTAGTTGAGACGGGCATCACCAACACTTCGTTCGCCCACAATAGTATTTTCCGTGGCCCGAGTATATCGACAGTGTAGTGTCGGCGCAATAACGAGGTACTGATTATCGGCCGCTTTACTCGTTTCACGAACGTGACTGAACAGAGCCAGATTGGGACTCGTCGAAACGTCGTACCAACTCACAAACCAAAAAGCGGGGACATCAATCGGTTGGTCATCGTGGTACAAACCACCTTCGAACCAAGCGGGGTCGTTCGGCTTACGAGCAATCATTTTATCAAAAATTTCTTTTTTTCCGTCAATATTTTTAATAAAATCACTGAATGGTAAGTGTTTTAGCGCCGTTTTCATATCCACCTTGGGGTTTTCGGGAGCCAAATCGTAGAATCGTGAAATTCGGTTGAGGTCTTCCGTCGTGGCGCCTTCGGGAATGCGTGGCTTGAATTTGTCGTGTTCTACGCCGTATAACCAAGCGGAGAACAACGTTTGGTGCGCTCCACCCCGATACCAATTGCCTTGTTCGTAAAAATCGCCGACTCGACCGACACCCGCACCGAAACCTTGTGGTACCATCGCTGCTAAAGCGGGATGATTCTGCGTCGCCGCTTCCATTTGCCATTCGGCAGTAGAGGAACAACCGTACAAACCAATTTTTCCATTGGACCACGGCTGATTCTGCATCCACGTAAAAGCATCGTAGGCGTCCGTAACGGGCGTTCCTAAAATATCCCATTCGCCCTCGGAGAAGTAGCGCCCCCGTTCGTTTTGTACCACGTAAGCGTAGCCTCTTTTAACCGCTTCGTAAGCCCGTTGGCGCGTTCTCGTTTTTTCTTCCCCGTCTCCCCAAGAGTTGAAATTATAGGGCGTTCGAGAAAAAATAATGGGCACTTTTTTGTCCGTTTTGGGGCGATAGATGTCTGTACACAGCCGAATGCCATCTCTCATCGGCACCATGACCCTAGTTTCTGAAATCGCAATTTCTTCTAGTTTGTGTAAAATGTCTGACTGGGCAAGCGCAGAAGCGGGTAAATAAAAAATAGCACTTAGCAGCACTATACTAAATATAAGTTGTCGCATAGTTTGGATTTTACCGATTAGGAAAAATCCAAATGTAAGAAAGGTTTGGAGAATATTGGTTCCTTTAAAATTATTTTCTGTGCGTTTGTAGCAAAATTATTTTAACGAGCAGATGGTTATGCTTAATCTATCGGATATTTTAAAAATATTCGATAGATGTATCACTAATTATTCATTTCCTTTCACGTTGATTTGTGGGGCAGCCTGATGAGGTCCCTTGGGTTGGCTTCTTTTGTAGCTCGACCAAGGGATTTCTTTATGGTGGTTTTCGCCGAAGTAGGTGATGAATAATTCAAATTCGAGTGCTCCACGGTAACCAGGAATTGACTGTATGACTTTTTCATCTTCGTTGAGAAAAACGATGGTCGGATAGCTTAGGCGGCCGTTCATAATTTCTGCGGCCAATTCGTGATAAGAATTTTTACCGCCCCGATTGACAAAACGGTAGATTTTGTTCTTATAAAAAATATCGTTCTTCTGTTGGGCATCCAATTTCACAGGATAATAATTTTCATTCAAGTATTTAGCAACGTATTGATTACTAAACGTTTCTCGGTCCATTTTTTTGCAATAAGCACACCATTGCGTATAAACGTCCACGAATATTTTCCTAGGTTCTACCTCGTTGGCCGCAATGGCATCTTCCCAACTCATCCAGTTGACCTGTTGAGCAAATGAAGTTAATGACATTCCAAAAAGTAAGTAGGAAAATCCGATGCAAAAGGTAATATTTTTCATCTTTAAGTTACAGTTTCCGTGTCTCTATAAATCAAATGTAAAATGAAAATTTAGGATGTTTATCTTAAGACCTTTAGGGAAAGTTACTTCCCGCTAACCATGTATCCTTATCTCTGTGAATAATCGGGCAAGTGGTTTACTAAGAATACTATCACTAAATAATAAAAAATTAAGCGTATTTGTGTGTTTTGAAATCGACTTTAATAAAAAATTAACGTCAATTTTGGACAGATATTAAGGTTTTTAGTAACTGCTCAGTAACCTCTGTTTTTTACCACAATGTAGTGTAGAGCGCATCCAGTTCATAAAGAAAACAAAACTAGTCGGTAGGAAATGAATTTGACTCGTTGAGATGGAGGGTCAAAATGGCGGCAAATAACTAATGTACAAAAAATTGATAGAATAGGGCATCTTAAAATCAAATCAATCAGCTACTTACAATATTTTTATTAAAAGAATAATATTTTTTAGACTTACAAAAAAGCTGAATCTTGATAAAATAAGATTGAATCCTTACTGCTATTTTTGTAGTCTAGCGATAGTTTCAGATTAAAGAGCATCAGTAAAAAATGGATGCAGGCATAGACATTACTGTTCCAAGTGACTACTCCAACCTATATTGAGCTATTTTGTATCTATATTTATCGCTTGAACATTCCGTTCATTTCTAAATCCGCTAATACCTCACGTTTTCTCTCCCTTGTTAAATAGGAGAACGAGCAGCGCCGCTCCTGTTCCTCTCCTATTTTTGTATTATTAACTTTATCCAACTT
>JBCCQK010000455.1:0-6982 GCA_039024375.1 Bacteroidota bacterium | reverse complement strand
TATAAAGATTGACGTGGAAGGCGGCGAATACGGTGTTTTAAAAGGAGGAGCAGCAACCATCAAAAGAGAAAAGCCCGTCATTATATTCGAACATGGTCTCGGCGCCGCCGATGTGTACGGAACGACTCCCGAAATGATGTACGATTTTTTAGTGGAAAAATGTGGGTTAAAAGTAAGTACTATGTCCGCCTTTTTGTCGGATAGAAAGGGGTTCTCAAAGTCCCAGTTTACAAAGCATTTTTACCAAAATATGGATTACTATTTTGTGGCTTTTCCCTAAGGAAAATGTAAAATTACAAATCTAAAATCTAAAATCTAAAAGTATTGATAATCAACAAGTTAAATTTTTCAAAATGGTAAAGTTAGTTTTATATTTTCCTAAGTAATCTGCTCCACCATCGCCGCATTTATTTTGGGTGTTCCGCCTTGATAAGTGGCCACTAATGCGCCCGTTTTAGCCGCAAATTCCAAACACTTTTTGATGGGTTGATTTTTTAGATAATTGGCCAAAAAGCCCGCTAAAAAGGAATCGCCACTGCCAATTGTATCGACAACCGTGATTTTTTTACCTTCCACCGAATGTATATTATCGCTTTTGTCCAACGCAAAAGCCCCTTTGCTACCTAACGTAACTATCAACACATCCAAGTCAAATTGTTCTTTAATAATCGTGGCAAGCTTTGGCAAGGAATTGTCGCTTGAGTACCAACTACCAATCAAGGCGAGTTCTTCATCGTTCATCTTGACAATATCCGCCGATTGTAGGAACTGCGTTAACTGTTCTTGCGTGTAAAATGGTGCTCGCAAATTCACATCAAACACCTTCAACTTGGCCAATTCAAGAAAATGAAGTAAGGTCTCCCGAGTACGGTTATTCCTCGCAGCCAAACTCCCGTAAACAAAAGCGTCCGCTGCGGCCACTAATTTAACATTATCCACTGTTTGATTAATGTAATCCCACGCTACGGGCCGAACAATTTCGTAGGTAGGCGTCCCCTTTTCATCCAAGGTCACTTTGACCGTGCCCGTATTGTAGAACTCGTCGTGCTGAATGCTGGTCGTTTCCACTTCTTTTTCTTCAAAAAACGCCATCAATTCTTTGCCCAATGCGCCCTTTCCTACTCGACTAATCATCGTAGCGTTGACGCCAAAGTTATTTAAGTGGTAAGCAACGTTCATGGGCGCTCCTCCTGCCATTTTTCCCGTCGGTAACATATCCCATAAGACTTCTCCAAAACAGATGACTTTTGTTTGATTCATTTTAGTTATTATGTATGTAATGGTATCGTTAGCATCCAAATTATTCAAAAATAAGATAGGGCGCAATCTTTTTCTAGCTATATTTCCAATTCATTGAACAAGAGCTACTTCTAAAGGCTATAAAAAAGCGGCTACTCCATTTGATTGCAAAAAAGCGTCGTATGTATTTTTTACATAAATAATTACCTCATCTTTTCCTACTTTGCCCGAAGGCCATTTATCTTGCCTTCTATTGGAAAAATAGCCAAAACTTTTAGAACAAATGCAACAAGATTTTTTAGAGATTCATCCGAAGGATAACGTGCTCGTTGCGCTACGAGACCTACCTGTTGGAAAGTTAATCAAACAAAAACATACCGTCTTTCCTCTTTCGGAGAACGTGCCGACCAAACACAAGTTCACCATCGAGGAACTCAATGAAGGGGAAGCAATTATAATGTACGGCGTACTAGTCGGAAAGGCTACGACTTTTATTCCCCAAGGTGGGAGAATTACGACCGAAAATACAGAACATGCCGCCCAGTCTTACGGTAACCAAAAGCAGCAAGCCAACTGGAAAGCCATCGATGTGCGTTCGTGGGCGAACCGTACTTTCAGTGGGTATCATCGTGCCGACGGTAAAGTAGGTACGATGAATTATTGGCTAGTCATTCCGTTAGTATTTTGTGAAAATCGAAATATTAAGGTGATTCAAGCAGCTATGTCCGAACAACTCGGTTATGCTAGCGACCGCCAATTTTCAGTGGATACCCAGTACCTAATTGAGCAATACCAAAATGGGGCGAGTGCGGAAAGCCTGTTAACGGCAAATATTATTAAGGATAGTGTTAAAATCCAACAAAATCGAATTTTTCCCAACGTGGATGGCATCAAATTTCTGGCCCACGACGGTGGTTGTGGAGGCATCCGACAGGACAGTGAAACCTTGTGTCGCTTACTAGCTAGCTACATTACCCATCCCAATGTAGCGGGTGCAACTGTTCTGAGTTTAGGTTGCCAAAATGCGCAAATTGATATACTGAAAAAGGCCATTGAGCGATTGAACCCTAACTTTCAAAAACCACTCTACGTTCTGGAACAACAACAAAGTAAGTCCGAAAGAGATTTCATTGCCATGGCTGTCAAGCAAACCTTCGTTGGGTTGATGCAAGCCAACGAATCTACTCGTCAGCCCGCCCCGTTGTCCAAATTATGCTTGGGCTTAGAATGTGGTGGTTCGGACGGCTTTTCGGGCATTTCGGCCAATCCAACCTTAGGATACACGTCAGATTTATTGGTCTCCTTAGGTGCCTCTACCGTACTAGCGGAGTTTCCAGAACTCAACGGCGTTGAGCAAGAATTGATTAATCGTTGTGCCACCGAATCGTTGGCCAATAAGTTTGCGCAGTTAATGCAAGACTACTCCGCAGCCGCCGAAGCCGTGGGTTCGGGATTCAAAAACAATCCATCCCCAGGAAACATCAAAGATGGACTCATCACGGACGCTATGAAATCTGCGGGGGCAGCCAAGAAAGGCGGTACCTCTCCCGTACAAGATGTTTTGGACTATACGGAAATAGTGACTCGTCCTGGGTTAAGCTTACTCTGTACACCGGGTAACGACGTGGAAAGTACGACGGGATTAGCTAGTGCAGGCTGTAATCTAATTGTCTTTACAACGGGGTTAGGTACACCAACGGGGAATCCAATTACGCCCGTCGTCAAGATGGCAAGCAATACGCAACTAGCCAAACGAATGGCGGATATTATTGACTTCAACGCAGGGACAATTATTTCGGGAGAAGACACCATCGAGACCCAAGGAGCAGCTTTGTTAGATTTACTCATTGACGTAGCAAGCGGCGTTTATACCACCAAGGCGACCAATCTAGGGCAGGATGACTTTATCCCTTGGAAGCGAGGGGTTAGTCTTTGAAATTGGTAAATTCTCAATAGCTGTTCGATGTATCAAGTCTCCAGACTTGATACCAATATCCGCAGGTCTCTTGACCTGCATTGAGTACTTACTGAAAATGGTAAATACGTGAACCGAATAAAATTTATTGAACAGGATAAAATATTATGAAGCAATTAAACAGAACGACAACTGGATTAGCTGCCGACAAACCGCTAAAAGTATTACAATTTGGGGGCGGGAACTTTTTACGAGCCTTCACGGATTGGATGATTGACGAGTTGAATACTGTGACCGATTTTAATGCAGGGGTAGTTATCGCTAAACCCACCGAAAGGGAAGATTATACGGCTTTACGGCAGCAAGAAGGGTTGTTCCACGTACTAACCAATGGCATTAAAGATGGGGAATTGGTATCAGAAACTCAATTGATTTCTTGTGTCCAAAAAGTGGTACATCCGTACCTCGAATGGGATGTTTTTCTACAAACGGCGACCCTGCCGACGATTCGCTTCGTGGTTTCTAATACAACCGAAGCGGGTATCCAAGTGGACAAAAAGGATAAGCAATCGGACAGCCCACCGAAGGAATTTCCCGCAAAATTAACGCACTGGTTGTATCGCCGCTGGCAACATTTCGGCGGTTCTCCAGAAAGGGGTTGTATCCATCTGCCCTGCGAGTTGATTGAGCAAAACGGAGAGGCCCTAAAACAATGCTTGTTGACTTATTCCGACTTATGGGAATTAGAAGAAGGGTTTAAAGAGTGGATAGTGCAACACAATCATTTTTGCAATACTTTGGTGGATAGGATTGTGCCCGGTTTTCCCAAAAACCGAATCAATACGGTTTATCAAGAGATTGGCTACCATGATGACTTAGTTGTTGATGCCGAACCGTACCATATTTGGGTTATCCAAGGGCCAGCAATCGTTCAACGGGAACTCCCTTTTGACCAAACGCCATTAAATGTAGTTTTTACGGATGATTTAGCCCCGTATCGACAATTGAAAGTTAGAATCCTCAACGGAGCGCATACAACGATAGTACCCGTCGGCTATTTAGCGGGCATCGACACCGTAAGAGAAGCCGTAGAAGATGATACCGTCGGCTCCTTTTTGCAGAAAGCATTATTTGAAGAGATTTTGCCTACCCTCGATTTTCCAACCACGCAGAAGGAAAAATACGCTAAAGATGTGCTAGACCGTTTTAAGAACCCTTTCATCCGTCATCAACTTATTAGTATTTCGCTAAATTCTACTTCAAAATTTAAAACTAGAGTATTGCCCTCTCTCTTGACCTATCATCAACAAACGGGCGAGTTGCCCGACCATCTAGTCAGTGCTTTGGCTCATTTAATTTGCTTTTACCAAGGCAAAAGAGGTACAAAAATAATTCCGCTAAAAGACAGCGAATTTGCCTTATCTTTTTTCAAAAAAGTCTGGGACGAATGGAAAAATTCGGGCAAGGACACTAAAACGTTAGTACAAAAGGTTTTAGCCGAGACTAGCTTTTGGGGTAATGACCTTTCTGAAATTTCGGGACTAACAGAGCGACTGGTAGAAGAAATATCCCTAGTGAAATCTAAAATGTAAAAGGCTATCGGTTTACGGTTCACGGTCTGCGGTTCACGGTCAGAACTGAATAGGTTTAATTTTGGAAAAAGTAAATCTATTTTTCCACTGTTCCTAATTTTAAGACTCGCACACGAATAACAAATAACGAATAACAAATAACCACACCATGAAAAGACACTGCTTCGCCTGCGATTTAAAAGACAATCCTGACCTCATTCGCCTTTACAAGGAATACCACGCACCAGGAAATGCTTGGCCCGAAATTACGAAGTCCATTAAAGACGCAGGCATTACGGATATGGAAATTTACCTCGTCGGTAATCGTATGTTTATGATAATGGAGGTAGGTGATAGCTACTCTGCCGAACGCAAAGCGGCGATGGACGCTGCGAATCCCAAAGTTCAAGAGTGGGAACAACTCATGTGGGACTTCCAACAGGCTTTGCCCTGGGCCAAAGACGGAGAAAAATGGATGGCATTGGAACGGATTTTTAAACTCTAGTGTGAAGGTTAGTAAATGGATGACTAGTCACTAATCAACTAATTACGAATCACTACACTACTGTAATTTCTAGCAAAAAAATGACCCAAAAATATAGAAAAACACCTACCTTTATCTCCTGTTACTTTGTCAGTAGAGTCGTCAACCGTCATTTATCACTCATCATTCATTTGGCGAAGACATTAATTGTACTACTTCAATAAAAGGAACTTTTCTATAAAATCGGTGTTAAAACAGTAAACGCATGAAACTAATAACACCTACACTTTTTGGTATGAAATCGCAATCTACTTCTTCCCTTCATCGAGTCCAAACCTTAGAAACTTTACAAACCGAAGAATTTGATTTACTCGTTATTGGCGGCGGAGCCACGGGGACAGGCATCGCCCTTGATGCTGCTGCACGTGGTTTGAAGACGGCCCTAGTTGAAAAGAGGGATTTTGCTTCGGGAACTAGCAGTAAATCCACCAAGTTGATTCACGGCGGTTTGCGGTATTTGCAGCAATTGGATGTCGCATTGGTGCGAGAAACGGGAACGGAAAGGGCGATTGTCCACCGCCTGGCACCCCATATTGTACTGCCCGAAAAAATGTTGATGCCCATCGTTAAAGGGGGGAAATACGGTTATTGGATGGCTTCCTTTGGTTTAAAAGTGTACGATATTTTGGCTAATGTCAAAGGCGACGACCGAAGAAAAATGTTGGACAAGGCAGGAGCAATAAAAAAGGAACCGTTGCTGAGTCCAAACGGCTTAAAAGGGGGCGTATTTTACGCAGAATACCGAACGGACGACGCCCGCTTGACGATTGAACTTATCAAAACCGCCTGTCGAAACGGAGCAATTGCGGCCAATTATTGCAAAGTGGTTGATTTCACTTACGAAGAAAATGAAATCAACGGTACAGTAGTGAAGGATGAATTGACGGGTAACCAATTTTCTGTAAAGGCTAAAAAAGTGGTTGCGGCGGGTGGCCCTTGGGTGGATAAACTGCGAAAGAAAGATAACTCGCTCAAAGGCAAGCGATTACATTTGACCAAAGGGATTCACCTAGTTGTCCCCCACGTAAAATTCCCCCTCAAACATACCATTTACTTCGATGTGCCCGACGGTAGGATGATTTTTGCCATTCCGAGAGGTCGCACAACTTACATTGGGACCACCGATACAACTTATAAAGCGAGCCTCAATCGAGTGGTTTGCACCAAAGACGATGCCCATTATTTGTTGAATGCCGTTAACAGTATTTTCCCCAGTATTAATTTAGTCATGGAAGATATTGAGTCCAACTGGGCAGGTTTGCGGCCATTGATTCACGAAGATGGAAAATCCCCTTCTGAATTGTCTCGAAAAGACGAAATCTTTGTTTCCGACCGAGGACTAATTGCCATTGCGGGTGGAAAGTTAACGGGCTACCGTAAAATGGCCCAACGGATTGTTGATTTAGTCTTGAAGCAATTTTCAAAAATTGACAAACGAGCGTTTACGGAGTGTACGACCAAAGATATTCCACTCACCCCCACTCCATTTGCGGATTCCGAAGCCGTTTACACTTACATTGCTGAACTCTCTAACCAACTTCCGTCTTTGGGTAAAGACCACAAATATTATGCTTGGTATTTGGGCACCGTTTACGGCCGACAAGCCAATGCTATTGTGGCTAAAATGGCTGATTTCCCAGAAAATACACCCGACGTAGCCTTAGCTCGCGCCGAAGCGTGGTTCGCCGTCCATCAAGAAATGGTCAATCGAGC
>JBCCQK010000454.1:0-7015 GCA_039024375.1 Bacteroidota bacterium | reverse complement strand
TTTCGGAAAGAAGCCATGTGAACTAACTTACTATACCTCGCTTTTTGGAAAACATCATTAACCTTTGCTCGCTCACTCGACTCATTAATTTCTGTACAATAGGTTTTCGCTTTTAGGCGAATAATAAATCCTATTTTCTTGTTCCTCAGATAGTTAAACCATTCTTTTCCAATATATTCTCTATCTGCAAGTAGAATTAAACCAGATAAATCTAGAATCTTAGATGCCTCTCTTATGACTCGCTTACGTTCTTTAAAATTGCTATGACCCTTTTTATCTAGCTCCTCCCACCAAATTGGTATCGAGACTCCTTCATAGACTAAACACAACGTTATTAAGTGTATCTTTTTATCTCCTAGTTCCCAACTAGTCCCATCTAAAGTCAAATATTTAATGACTGATTTACTTTCTAATAAACAAATGCTTAAGCAAATCAAACTTCTGATTAATTCTCGTTTATCTTCAACCTTGAAAAAGCGGATTAACCGAATATAATTTGAAGAAGGTTTGGTTGCTAAATTACCTGTAACTTTTCCTACCTTCTTTTTTACTTTATTGAGATTTGTTGATTCCCATTCAAAGATAGCTTCCGTGGTAATCAACAAATTTTTAACGACTGTTTTGTTGTGATAAGGAAAATATTCTGTAATTTCCTCTTCTAGTGGAAGTGCCATTTTTTAAGTTGTTTTTGTTCAACTCAAACTTAAAAATTAGCTTCCACTTTTTCTAGTTCCTCAAAATGTATAGTAGTGTAGTTTTCCACCAACCCAAAGTTTCAAATGTTTGATTATCAGCCTATTGTAATTTACAAAAAATAAACATTAAATTTACAATTAGATAACATTTTGAAAAATACGTATCTTGTAAAATATAATTTTTATTTATTGGTTTTTACAAAATTTATTTTCCGTGAAAAACCTTTTTCGGCAACTAATCCTATGGGCCGGTTGCGCCGTGTGCAGCTACGCCCAAGTTCCTTTCGACTGCAACGGGCGTAGTTTTCGGGTTATCAAACACGGTGAAGGGACGTATTTACAGGAAATGCAACGGCAAGGCGAAAAGGGTAAACTGACCTTTAATAATTTACATTATTTTCCACAAACGGAAATCAACGCCATCGCCTACCATCCCAGCCAACACGTTATCTACGGTATTTTACAAGAAAAGCCATTGAAGTTGTGCCGCATTGACGCCGCTTTTCAATTGGAGGTGTTGCAGCCCCTTCCGCTACCCGAAGAACTATCTTTCGTTTCGGGAGATATTTCGCCCGACCAGTAACATTTGGTGCTATTCGGCTTCGGGGGCAACGAAGCACAGAATGTATTGGCTTTAGTAGAAGTATTGAATCATACCTACGCAACGGAACTGCGCACCATGCACACCACCCATCTCGATTTTCCGACGGCTTATTGCGCCGATATTGCTTTTCATCCCACCAACGGTCAGCTTTTTGGTTTTGACCACCGCAGCCAACGGTTGATTACTTTGGACATTGACCAGCAGCGTATTGATAATACCCGTTACCCCCAAGCTAGGCGATTGACGGGTAATGTACCCAGCATTTTCTTTACCGCCGAAGGAGACCTTTTTGGCATCGGTGCGGCTAGTCAAATGGATGCGCAAGACCGCAATTTGTACCAATTTGATTTAGCAATGGGCGAACCGCATTGGCTACAAGCCTTCGGCGTCGAAAACAACCAAGACGCTTGTTCTTGCCCCTATCGCATCAAGTTGCTCAATCGAGTTTTGCGAAGGCAAGTGGCCAGTTGCACCGAAATCACCTTCGAACTAACGGTCATCAATCTGACGAATACGGAGCAGCAGGATTTGCGCTTGATTAATAAATTTCCGAGTAACACCACTATTCAAATTATTTCCGAATTGCCCTTTTCGGGGACTATCGTACAAGGAATAGGCACCAATAACCTAGTCGTTGAATCCATTTATTTGCCCATCGGTACGTTCTCTTTTCGGGTAACGCTTCGCATCGAATCGTGGGCAGACCAGCGGGACTATTTCAGTCAAGCTTTTTTGCAAGGTATTTTGTTAGAAGACGGGCAACTGCACACCGAAAGTTCGGACGACCCCGAAACGCCCATTCCCTACGATGCATCCTTCTCAATACTATAAAAATCAATGTGACAAATTTTCAACCGAGACTTAATTGTTCATATTATGAAAAATATTTTTTGTTGGGGTTGATTGGCCCGAGGACTGTGCAACAAAATGTAGGGGACACCTTCTCCAAAGTATTGGCCCGCTTCCATATCGACGTTGGTAAACCCAAAAAAGGACCAATAAAACTTCTTGAAAATGCCCAATTTTAGGCTGTGAAAAGAATGGGTACTGCCCAGCACATCTTTGAATCCGCCTTGATAGCTAAAAGTAAAAATGGGGTACTGGTTATAAATCGGATAGCGGTTGACCTTTCCTTGAAAATAGGTGGCGTTGGGAGCGTACCGAAAATTTACGCCAAGGGTACTCGTCCCAATTTCGTTCAATTGGCTCGGTTCTCCACCATTATCCGTGAAACCAAATTCCAGCGAACCAATGGGCTGCTACGAAAGGCGTTCCAACGAGAGCGTCGTCGTTAAATTTTGTTGATTTCCCACGTAGTACTGCGCTCGGTACGAATCGAGTAACAACATACGGTCGGCAGCACCCCGACGAATCGACAAAAATACATTATCGGTATCAATAAATTCTACGTATAAACCGGGGAAACGGGTCTCCCGATTGTAACCGAGTCGAAAATAATGCTTGGGATTTCGTTCAAAATTTTCCCGTAGGAAATACAGCAAGGCGAGTCCCCCTTTGAGTCGTTCGTCCCGAAATCCGTAGGCGGCGTAGGCATCGAGTTGAAGTCGCTCGTTGAACCCCAAATTGGTGCGCCCGCCAAAACGAAACCGAAAGCCTTCTACGGGATTTACACTGTAAAAACTGTTGACGGGACCAATGTCAAAGGGACCCACTGCCGTATAGCCCGTTGCCAAAAAGGAAATAAGCCGTAGCGTTCGCCGAAAAGCGGGGACGGTTTGCAGCGTATCGACCATTTGATAGGTATTGCTTTCTTGCGGACTAAGCGGTTCGAGTCGCAGTTGTCTCCAATCGGCTTCACTTAATTGACGTGCATCGGGGGCTTCCATTACTCTTTCGGTGCCTTGCAAAAGCCCCGATTCGATGGGTTGGTCAAAGAGGTGATTGCGGTAGTGCACCGTTTTTTTACCAAAAAAACCAATGCCCTTTTTGGTTAGATTATAATCAATGACAATACGTTCTTTTTCGAGTAAATATTGGCCGTCTGGCCCTTCGGTGAAGTCTTGCTCAATGACCAAATCTTGTACAAAATTCAAATTGATATCTTTGACAATCGTGAAATTTGCTTGGAGAATTTGGTAACTGCCGTCCAAAGCAATGAGCATATTTCCCGTAAAACCAAAATTGCCCTTCACTTTGGGGATGAACGCCATATCCACCGCTTTTTTGCCCTGATAATTAATCGTATCGGCAATGTAAAAACGATAAAAATCCACCGCAATATTCGACAGCGGCGTGGTAAATTGATTACCCAATAGCAGCACACTATTTTCGTAAATGTCGATTTCGTTGTACAAATAATCAGTAATCGTCGTCAAGGATTGTTCGTCCAGAAAACCTTTTAGCTCCGTCAATTTGACGCCCTCTCGCCATTCTCTAGTTTTCCCCTGTGCTTGGTCGTAGCACACTTTGGCGGCAATTTCTTGCAAAAAGATGGGCAAGTAAGGTTTGCCGTTGACCTCCGAGGTGTCCACGTTGTCAAAAACAAATTGGAATTTATTGAAGACTTTTCGGTTGCGGAATTTATCAGTCAGATTGTTTAAATCAATTTCTACTTTTTCGTATTTATCCAGTTGGTAAGTCGAGTAATTTTCCAGCCGATTACGCTTTTTATTGGCAATTACCTGTCACATCAGGTCCACAGTGGGATTGTTTTTTTTGCGGTAACGCTGTTTTTTTGCTTTGACCACGACTTCGTCCAAATTGAGTGATTCGGGCACGAGTTCAAAATTGATTTCTTGCCGTTCTTCCACAGTAACAACGGCGTAGGCGGTCAGATACCCCAAATAAGAAACTTGCAAAGAATCGGACCCCCATTGGGTTTCCAATTCGTATTGCCCGTCAAAATCGGTGGTCGTGCCGACCGAGGTGCCCACGAAGGCGATATTGACAAATGGCAGCGGTTCTTTGGTCTCGGCATCAACCACGCTTCCTCGGACTTTCGTCAGTTTGGTGCGCTTGATTTTGGAGGGTGGGTCTTGTGCCTGCACCAGATTGGGCAAAAGGCACAGCAGCAGGAGTAGGGAAAGGAATGGAATGGAATGGTGGGTCGTATAAGTTAGTAATACAGATAAATAGAGGTACTGATTACCCATAAGTTTTAAAACATAAAAAAGATGAATTTTAGCACAAAGTCTATTGATTTGTAGGGGCTATTTCCCCCGCTCTGGGATGGCTTTTGCTGGTAGCAAAAACGCAGAGCAAAAAGGGTTAGGGGTTGGATAATCAGTTGATTATTAGTTGAATAGCCCAAAATCCTCCCCCCGACCCCCTCCAGAGGGGGAGAACCTCCTACAAATTCCAATCTTTCTTACTAAAAATGTGTCTTTTTACTTTCTAAAAAGATATGGGTAATCAATACGATAAATAGAGTGTGTTACAAGTGAGCAGAAATCATATATCATCATAGTTCAAAAATCATATATCATAAACCCGCCTAAATGGAACGGGCAGGTCTATCTAATTAGACAAAATTGGATGGATATATGATTTCTGATATATGAATTTTGAATTTTGATTTGCCAACAACACATTCAATCCATACTAATGTGTAACATCCTCAATTGAATAGTTAAGTATTATTTCGGCGGTGTCTCAAATGTTAAGCGTACGCTCTGGGACAATAAAGCTCCAACGTTACGGCCGATACACTACCGTCAATATCACGGGGTCACTTCGAGTGCCCCGTGATTTCTTCGAGCGCAAAAATTTCGGGGGCACTCGAAGTGACCCCGAAATACTGGCACATTGAGAACTCACGTTAACGCTACGTAAAGACAATCAAACAATCTGACAATCAGACCATCAAGAATTTTCCTAAGAGTTACAAATCGTTGATTTTAAGACGATTGAATATTTAAACACACTCTTAGATGATTATTCCTTCTTTTTCTGGTAAATCGCCTCCACGATATAAAGCGGTCGCTGCTTGACTTCGTCGTAAATTCGTCCCACGTATTCGCCCATCATGCCGAGTAAGATAAATTGAATGCTACCAATCAATAACACCACAACTACGATGGAAGACCAACCTTGTACCGTGTCGTCCGTCCAGAATTTTTTATATAAAACGTAGCAGAAATAAAGGGCGGATAAAAAGGTAAAAACGTAGCCTAGGAGCGAAGCTAAGCGGAGCGGTAAAGAAGAAAAAGACGTTAAGCCATCAATGGCAAAAGCCGATAAAATGCTTTTTAAATTTCCAAAAAAAAGAAACTACCATTATGGGGACAAAAGCGAGTAGCGCAACATGCAACCAATGGGACTTGAGAACAGCGTAGGCAATCGCTTGAAAATTACTAAATGTAAATACCACGATGCAGTAAGCTAACCAAGTCCGAGTGGTGGTCAAGGCAAAAAAGGGCAGCACCAGCAAAAAATACCACGGCTGAAAAACGGGCGAATAGAAGCAAATAACGACCAAAAGAATTTGCCCAGATAGCTGGAAAATGGATGCTTTATGGTCTATAAAAAAAATGCGCAGCAGCACCCATCCCGCCAAGCACAAGCCAAATAGTTTATACGTTTGCCTAAAGGTTGGGCAATCATCGTTTTATCAATGACGCCATTGGCGTTCTCCAAGACTCATTGTCCGATGGGAACTTCGGCATCAAGCAGCAGTTGTTGCCCGTAAAAAATAATATCTGTCAAAACACCCACGACGCTGTGGTTAGGCGGCTTATTTTCGTGATAGGATAGGGGATTGGTGATGGTGGTAATGCCTTCCCAAAAAGGAAAATAACTCAAAACAATAATGCCCAAAACAATACTTATCGAATAAGCTACTTTTTTTAAAAAAGTGGACCAATCCGTGCGGTACTGAACCCATAAATAGAGTAATAAAAACGGCAAAAATACCGCTCCGTACATGATTTTTGCAGAGGCAATCAGACCAACTAGTAACCCAGCGATTGCCCATTTTCTGGCGTACAGACCACCTATAAAACCAATAATAAATAGTAGAATCACCACTTCCGAATGCAATTGACCGACGCCCTGCAACCCAAAAATGGGAGCTAAAACGATGAGGGAAAAATTTTGGGTATATTTACTGGAATGGGTAGCCGATGCTCGAAGTTGGTAAAAAAATAAGTACAGCAATTGAATAATATCCACACTTATCAACCAAACCACTAATTTGAGTACGATAAAACTCGCCCACAAACTTTTGCCCAGCCAAGTGGCCATTCCAAAAAGCATCAATAAAATGGGGCTATAATGGTTGGGGCAATCGAGCCAATCGGTGGCCACGTAGGTTACAAAATCCGAATATTGAATGAGTTCAGGCTGCACGTAAGTAACCATGCCTTTGTTGAGTAAATTGCCGTAGGCTAAATACAAAAACACATCGTTGGAGAGAAGTGGCAGCATTAAACTACCTAATGTGACGGCGCCAATCGCTATTTTTTTCGCCGTTTTTAAAGTAAGCGTGTGGGTAAAAACTAAATGATAGTAAGCAAATTCTTGCAACCCCAAGCCTAGACAAAATAAACCGGCAATCAAATACACCGCATTACCTACCACAGAATTATTATCTACCACGGGGCTTCCCGTAACCCAGAACTTTCCCCACGAGGCGGCTATTGCTAGTACCAATCCAACAAAATAATAAAGTATCCATCGCGTGTTTTTACGGCGTAGTTCCTCTGCTACCATCAACTATTCTTTGTTAAAACGGAAATGTTTTAATATGCAAACTTAG
>JBCCQK010000453.1:0-7034 GCA_039024375.1 Bacteroidota bacterium | reverse complement strand
CTGGACTTTATATATTTTTTTTGCTAAATTATTGTAAGGTTAGCAAAAACCCCATTTGTTATCAATTCTCCCCTTTCTCTCCAAAGGTTTTTCACTCAAAGTCATTTTCGACCTTGCCCTCAGCGGTTGGTCGAAACGTAGCATTTCCTAACATTAGGGAATAGGAAAAAATAAGGCCTACTCAAATTGAATCATTGTTGCTTTTAAGAGTATTTGGCAATCGTTATCGGTTACTTGTGTAGTCGTTATTGGTCTATACGTTGGTAGTCAACGTCTAAACAAATAACAAATATCGAATAACAAATAACGAATTACCAACTCTTCTAAATCGCAACTTTCTAGCAAAAGAGGCGGCTTACTTTTTACTTATTCCGTACTAAAATTAATCCCATGAAAAAAGGAATACTACTCAGTATTATGGTTACTGCATTGACTTTGGTAGCCTCTGCCCAAGAAGGACAGGACTACATTCTTACCTTACGAAAAGACACCATTTTTGGTAAGATTAAATTTAATACCCGAGAATCGCATATTACGTTTATGCACAAACGGAAGCGGATTCATTTTCACCCCAAAACCCTTCCTGCCTTCGGAATTTACGATAAGAAAAAAGGGTATAGATGTTACAAAGCGATAACGAATGCGGTAGGAAAAAGTATGTTTGTAGAGGTGCTAAACGAAGGGAAGGTAAAGCTCTACAAATACAAAATACTGGCAGATTTCCAGCACGGTACTCACCAAAGAGATTATTATTTCATTGGTCGTTCGGACAACAAGTTGGTAACTTTAACCCCGCGGTCTTATAGCGTTGCGATGAGGGCACTCATCAAAGATTACCCCGAACTCATACCCGAATTGGAAAGAACGAGTTATCAGCAGGTGCCTAATTTGGTAGCGTCGATAAATCAGCAGTAATCGCACGTTGAAGACGCACGCCTAATCGGGCAATAACACCCCATCAATCACGTGTACCACACCGTTAGTTCCCTGCGCATTGCCCGTAATAAGGGTAGCCGTATTATTGCCCGAACTCAAAATCCGAACGTTCCCCGTTGCGCCCACTTCGATGGATTGACCACTCAGCAGGGTAGCTACTTCAAGAGAATTGGTTAAGTCGTTGGTGCGTAGATTGTCGGTCGTAGATACGTGGAAAGTAAGTATTTTTTCGAGGATTTCCGTAGGTACATCATCGAGGCTTTGCCAGCTATCATTAGCGTTCAATAGATTTAAAAAAGCCGTATCGCTCGGCGCAAAAACCGTAAAAACGGCATCTTCGGCCAGCAAAGCTAAAAAATCAGTCGAAAAATTGGGGCGTTCCAGTGCCTCGGATAACGAACTCAAATTGGGATTCGCTTGAATCAGTTCAGCTACGGTCGGCGGTATCAATACTTCGTCTAATAAATGAAAAATGCCGTTGCTGACCCGTACGTCGGCAAGGGCTACGGCTCGTGCTCCATTCAGTCGAACGCTTCCCAAAGATTTGACGAAGAGACTCGCTCGTTCGTCAAATTTAGTCATCGCATTCGTTGCAATGTAAGTCGTAAAGGTGTCTCTTAATAGAACGCTCCCGTCAAAAAAATGGTAATCTAGTATCGTATTCAGTACGTCATTTGGAATATCCTCTACCGTTGACCAATCGGCGTTGCTACTTAATAATTCGTTGAAAGCGGCATCGGTTGGCGCAAATGCCGTGAAAGGTCTTTGCCCTTCAATGGCCGTTTCTAGAGCGGTTCCTTGAATCACTTCTTTAAAGGTAGTTAAATCTTGATTGCTCTCTAGAAATTGGACGCCGTTGGGTTCCGCATCGACTTCCAGCGGAGCCGTGACAACGACTCTTTCACAATTGGTAAAAAGTAGTGTTAAAAATAAGAGGAGAAGTCCCCAAGTGTATTGCAGTAGTTGAGTCATGTAAATAGTCATTTAAAAAAAGCACACAAGGTACCAAGGATATTGAGTAAAACGACTTTTAAAAATCAAAGTTACAAGAACGACTTTTCATAGCAAAAAAGCCTCTACCCAAAATAGAGTAGAGGCTGCAAAACACTTTTAAGAAATATTGTAGAAACAGATTCCCTGTTTATCAAGGAAAAGGTTGTCTTTTTAAATAATTAAAGAGCTGGTAAAATTACCGTATCAATTACGTGTATCACACCGTTAGTTGCCTGCACATCCGTTGCGACG
Source organism: Bacteroidota bacterium (assembly GCA_039024375.1). Taxonomy (GTDB): domain Bacteria; phylum Bacteroidota; class Bacteroidia; order Chitinophagales; family Saprospiraceae; genus JAFMDF01. Next base: position 4,853 of record JBCCQK010000453.1, on the reverse strand, counting down.
ATAAAGGCGTTGTTAGAAGTCGCCGTAATCATTGGCATATCTCCAGACAAGTCAATGGTAAATGTATTATCACCAGATAGCGTAGGAACTACCTGACCATCGCTCAAGTCCGAAGCCCGCACATTACCCGCAGAAGAAACGTGATATAATAGTACACTCTCCAATACATTAGATGGGATATCTGCCAAACCGTTCCAGTCCATTCTGCTATCCAATAAAGCTTGGAAAGCAGCATTAGTAGGAGCAAAAACAGTCAATGGACCTTCGCCGTTTAATGCCGCTACGAAATCTGTACTCAAATCATCTCTCGTCAAAGCAGCGACCAACGTTGAGAACATTGGGTTGGAAGTAGCGAAAGTAACGATATTCGCTGGCATGATTACCTCATCTACCACGTGAATAACGCCGTTAGAAACCATATTATCGGCAGCAGTTACTTTTGTTGAGCCGTTGATGGTTACACCATCGTCCAAGTTGATGTACATGCTAGTCGTCATCGCATTATCAAAAGCGGTAGCAGACAAAGTATTGACGTAACCAGTTGATAAATCGGTAGAAAGGTTTTCACCAGCTACTACGTGATACGTCAAAACGGAAGTCAATACGTTCGTTGGAATATCATCAATCGTATTCCATTCCATGTTGCTATCTAGTAGCTTTTGGAAAGCTTCGTTGGTTGGCGCAAAAATAGTGAATGGACCTGGACCAGATAAAGTTTCTGCTAAATTAGCCTTAGTAACGGCCTCGACCAATGAACTGAAATTTTCGTTAGCGGCAGCAAATTGAACTGCATTGGGCTCTTCCACGGCAGCGAAAGCAGAAGGTAAAATAACTGCGTCGATAGCGTGTACGACACCGTTCTGTCCTTGAACATCTGTCAAGATGATGTCCGCAGTGTTAGCACCCGCTACAATTTTTGGACCATCTGTCAAGTCAATAGTAAAAGATTCTCCGTCCAACAAAGTAGGTACTGTCTGGCCATTTTCTAGGTCGCCTGCTCGTACGTTGCCCGCTGTCGTTACGTGATACATCAACACATCTTCTAAAACATCGACTGGAACATCTGCTAATGAACTCCATTCTTCATTTCCGTCCAAAAGCGCTTGAAAAGCTTCATTGGTAGGAGCAAATACGGTGAATGGACCGTCGCCCGTTAAGACCTCTACGAAATTGGTCATTAAATCGGCTCTAGTCAAAGCGGCAACTAAGCTAGAAAAAGCTGGGTTAGAAGTAGCAAAAGTTACTACACTTGGAGGCATAATTACTTTGTCCACCACGTGGATAACGCCGTTTGATACATCGTTGTCGGCACCAGTAACGCTAACGTCGCCGTTGATGGTTACGCCGCCATCTGTACTCACGTACAAACTAGCATTGGCACCGTAAGGGGTTGCGCTCAATGATTCGACGTAGCCAGTCGATAAATCAGTAGAACGGTTTTCTCCAGCAACTACGTGATAAGTTAAAACTGTTGTCAATACATCGTTAGGAATGTCGCTCAAACTGTTCCATGCAGGATTGCTATTCAATAATTCTTGAAAAGCAGAATTGGTTGGCGCAAAAATAGTAAACGGGCCTGGCCCAGAAAGCGTTTCTACCAAGTTCGCTTGGGTAACCGCAGCAACAAGGCTGCTAAAATCGGCATTGCTCGAAGCAAATTCTACCGCATTTGGAGTAGTTGGTGTTGGTGTGACCTCGTTGTTGTTGTCATCATCACAACTGGTAAATATAACGAGGCACAGCATTAACATAGCTGAAAAGCTGATACGAATCAAGTCTTTCATAAAGTGGTTAATTTTTAGATTAATAATGAATTGAGGTGTGTTTGTCCCGTCTATAAAAGGTGAAACCTTCTGTTTTGTTTACTTTGTTGAAAAAAAGATTAAACAAAATGACAGGTGGCTTACATACATGACATTTTTGAGACAATTGCGTATGAAGTGAAACCTAAGATTCTTTCTGACTAGGAGCATGTTTAAGAATAATATGGTGTTAATTGGTAAGATTCGTAATTATCTGTTGAAATCCGTCTGATTGTTTGATGGCTAGATTGTTTGATGGTTTGATTGAGTAGGTGCCCAACGCTAAATTGGACAATATAGATTTGATGATAACCAGCACTAAGACAAAATAAAACTAATAATCATCCATTTATACCGCTCTTTATCTGGTCTAATTGGCTAATTATTTTTTTTGCCTAAAAGAAATTAAATTTTTCAAACTAGTAACGGAGAAAAAATAAATTTACATCTTCAAAGTTTTAACTTATTGGTTGTCAGTACTTTTAGATTTTGTCCCGATTTTTTATCGGGATTAAATTTTACATTTTCTCTATTGTTTCATTCGCTTCTTTCTTACTATGAAAAAAAGCTATACTTTTGCCCCGTTAAAAGCCCACCGTCTCCTCGCCGAGATTAAATGGGTATGGTTAAACCAAATAAACTTTAACAGTAATGGCTGTAAAGATTAGATTACAGAGAAAGGGCCGAAAGAAGCGTCCTTTTTATCACATCGTGGTAGCCGATGCAAGAGCTCCAAGAGATGGTCGTTTTATCGAAAAATTGGGAACCTACAACCCCATGACTTCTCCAGCGACTATCGAAATCAACCGAGATAGAGCTTTTGATTGGTTAATGAAGGGGGCACAACCTACCGATACTGCAAGAGCAATTCTCCGATTCAAAGGCGTGCTGTACCGTAAGCACTTAGAAAGAGGTGTGAAAAAAGGTGCCTTGACGCCAGAACAAGCAGAAGCGAAGTACCTAGCGTGGATTGAAGAAAAAGAAGCGAAAATCAACGCAAGAGTCGCTAAAAACGCCGAAGAAAGATTGGCCGCTTTAGCTAAAATCAACGGTACACCTCCACCACCACCCGCTCCCGAGCCGGAACCAGTAGTGGAAGAGGCAGCAACTCCCGAAGCGGAAGCTAATGCAGAAGCGGAAGCACCTGCCGCAGAAGAAGCAACGGAAGAAAAACCTGCTGAGTAAGAGATTTTTAAAGAAATACTTTTACAAAAAATATAAAAGGCTCGAAGCGGTTGCTTCGGGCCTTTTCGTTTTTTAAATCTTTGACTTGCATATAAATAGATATTTAAACATTTTTACATATTCAAACAGGATAAAATTACAGTCCTAATTTGCTGAAAATAAAGACGTTCCGTCAACAAAATTTTGAAAATTGTCGTACTATTGTATGAAAACGGAATTAAATAACCCACAAGACGACATCATTTTATGGCCTTCCCAAAGGAAAATTTAGACCTATTCGAATTAACGGATAAAACCCTAGAGAAAATTAATGAACTTGGTAAAGTACAATTAAATCATTTTGACCTTTCCTTCCACTTTTCCAAAGATAGTAACCTTCTAGCGCCTCAATTGAATTTCCATTTGTACATTTTTGAAGAAGAGTTTGGCATGACTACCTACGCCAAAAAGTACGATACCGTGGATAAGATGATTAAGTTGTTGCTCCGAAATATGAAAAGTGAGTACATGTACAAAGATGTCCGAGAAGCCTTAGTGATGACCAAAATTAAAAATTTAAAGAGTCAATTATACGAAACAATAAAAATAGTCAAGTCTATCGTAGCTTCCGTAAATGACGGTTCTGAAAGAGGTGTGATGATTGACATCGAAGAACAACGGAACAACAAGCAACGAGAGAAAAATGGAATGCCCTTGTTTGCTCTGACAGCCCAATGTCGTGCTAAAAAAATTGATATTACGGTTCCGCTTGCTAGTAATGCCTCGGATTGGGAACAGGCGACGATTGTAGAAGCTGTCAAACAAGCGTTGAGTTTAAGAACGCCATAGTGGGAAAAAGAGGTCGACTGCGGGTCAAATATTGATAAAAAATGGCACTAGACAGTAAAAAAGCACAGCATCGTGTCAAATCTTCTGCTCGAAAAGTCAATGCTGTGCTCGAAAAAAAACTTTATGCGCTTTATGCACTATATTTACTTTATGGTTAAAAAAAGAGTGCTGAATAATGACCAGCCATCTTGATAAAATCACCAACCTCCATTGTACACCATCTCACTATTTATAAAGCGCACGTTGAAAAATGACAAAACAAGAAAAAGCGAATCAAATAGTTGATATTTTAGAAGGCTACTATCCCGAAACGCCCGTTCCGTTAGACCACACCGACCCTTACACTTTACTGGTCGCTGTCTTACTATCCGCCCAATGTACGGACGAAAGAGTCAATAAAGTGACGCCCCATCTTTTTGCGAAAGCCAACAATCCTTACGACATGGCGCAGTTGCCCGTCGAAGAAATCAAAGCCATTATCCGCCCTTGTGGTCTCTCTCCCAGAAAATCCAAAGCCATTTCTGACTTGTCCAAAATGATAATCGAACAGCATAACGGTATCGTTCCACAAAATTTTAAAGATTTGGAAGCCATGCCAGGTGTTGGCCACAAAACGGCCTCCGTCGTGATGTCGCAAGCCTTCGGGATTCCCGCTTTTGCGGTCGATACGCACATTCATCGCTTGGCGTGGCGTTGGGCCTTAACTACGGGCAAAAATGTAGAGAAAACGGAGCGGGATTTGAAACGCCTTTTTCCCAAAGAAAAGTGGAATAAATTACATTTGCAGATTATTTTCTTCGGTCGAGAATTTTGTCCCGCTCGAGGGCACAATCCTTTGGAATGTCCGATATGTTCGATTTACGGACGGAAGAGTTATTTGAAGGAGTATTTAAGGTGATGAGGGAATGAGAGGGATAAGGGGATGATGTTTACAGGTGTAGAGGCCGAGAGGTAGAAAGGCTAATAGGTTTTATACTTTATGAAAAGGAGAATGGCAAACTCAAAACTATATAAAGTAATTGTTGCTGGACATTTGAT
>JBCCQK010000452.1:0-7071 GCA_039024375.1 Bacteroidota bacterium | reverse complement strand
TTTTCATTCTAAAAATTGTTGTATTGTTATATGGATGTATTGTTGAAACACAGTTATTTAAGATAAAATTACTAGTTCCATTAACAATAAAACAATAAAACAATATAGCAATTTAACCATTAACCAGTATAATGTAATGAAATGGAATAAACCACTTTTAATAGCATTAGTTTTATCAAATCTAACTGCTTGCGCTAATTTAAAAAAAGGGAACACCCTGCAAGAAATCCCCTTTTTTGTTGGAACCTCTACCAATCTACCAACCGAAGGAATCTATGCTTATACTTTAAATTCCGAAAATGGGAGTGGTACCTTTCAATCCAAAACGGAAAATATTATTAATCCTTCCTTTTTGGCCATCCACCCAAATAATCAATTTGTATATGCCTTAGAAAGGAAAGAAAGGGACACCGAAAATCAGGTTAAGGCTTATGCCATTAATAGTGACCAATCCTTGCGCCTACTCAATCAACAATCCACAAAGGGAAGTGGAGCTTGCTATATTAGCGTTGGGAAATCGGGAGAAAATGTCATGATTGCCCATTATGGAAGTGGTTCTATCGCAAGTTTGCCCATTAATACGGATGGAAGTTTAAATCCAGCAAAAGATATTATCCAACATCAAGGAAGTAGTATCTACGAAGAGCGGCAAAAAGGTCCCCACGCCCATTACATCAAACAAGGAGTGGGCAATTTAATTTATGCCGCAGATTTAGGCATTGATAAAGTGATGTTGTATCAATTAAAAAATGGCGAATTAGTGGCGAATCAGCCTACTCATTTGCAACTGCCTTTAGGTGCAGGGCCTAGACATTTAAGTTATCATCCTAATGGGAAATTTGTGTATGTAATGAACGAAATGGGTGGCTCTGTGAGTGTTTTCTCTTATAATAATTCTACAAAAACATTTACCCTTCAACAGACTATCTCAAGTTTACCTGCGGGTTTCAAAGGATATAACAAAAGCGCAGACATTCATGTGCATCCTTCGGGAAAATTTTTGTACGCTTCCAATCGAGGTGATTATGACAGCATTGCTGCTTTTAAAATTAATGCGGAAACAGGTCAATTATCCGTAATAGAAATAGAGCAAGAAACCATTGTGTGGCCTAGAAATTTTGCGATTAGTCCCAATGGAAAATATTTGCTTTGTGCCAATTTAAAGGACGATTCGATTAGTATTTTTAAAGTTAATCAAAAAACGGGTGCGCTTGATTTTACAGGAGAGCAAATAGTTGTACTTAAACCCTTGTGCATTCAGTTTTTTGCCGAGTGATTATTGAGAAAGTTGTTTATACTCTATGGGCGTGGTAAATTCCACTTCTTCCGCTTTCAAAAAAGTAATAATTTTCTTAAACTCCTCCATCCGTGTAGGGTCTTTTACCCAACTTCTAGGATGACCTTGTATGACTAATATAGGTTCGTGCTTATACTGTTCATAGCCAGATTTGAATTTATCAAAATCGGGCACATGAACGGGATATTCAATATTTACTTCCTTGATTCTTTTCAGTACTTCCTTATCTGTGGGGGCACTCGTTTCTTTGTATATCCATATCTTTAAATCGGGAATCTTTGCCAAAGCATTAGTGGTTAAGGAATCCGTAGAATTATACGGTGCGCCAAAAGATACCAAAGTCAGTCCTAGTTTTTCCTTGGCCAATTGTTGCGTTTTCTCAAGCTGCCCTAATTGATATGCGTAATCCGTCCCTCGAAATTCACTACATGCTTGCCCATTGACGGTTGGTTTACAATGGCAGTAGCCATGATTCCAAATTTCGTGGCCCTCTTGGTGGCGTTTTTTAATCCAATTAAAATAGATTTCAGCTTCTTCTTCTAAAGAATCGCCCACTAAACCAATGGTTCCCTTGACATTTTGAGCATTTAGAAAATTCATCACTTCTATCCAGCCTTCATGCACTAGTCCGTCTTCAAACCATAAATCGTCTAATTTTAAAATTATCTTTGGTTTAGTAGATGCCAGTTTTTGATTAACCTTACAACTGTAGCCAAAAAAAATCAGCAAAAAGACCAGGAAGTAGCTTCTAAAAAATGTGTTGAATTTTGTTGGAGGCATGGTAATTATGTTAATACGTTTATTTCGGCACTAAAGTAAGGAGCGCATTTTTGCCAATAGTCTAACTTTACTGGTAAAAATGTAGAAAAAGGAAAAATCATTGCTGTTCCATAAACTGCGTAGGCGTTCGCTTAAATTCCTTTTGAAAAACCTTGCTAAAATAGCGAGGGTCTTTAAAACCAACCCTGTAAGCCACCTCTGATACATTAATTTTCTTTTGTTTTAGTAATTGAACTGCTCTTTTTAAGCGAATAGATTTGATGAAGTTATTGGGCGTCTGATTGGTAATAGCTTTGAGTTTGGTGAACAGTAGGGGACGACTGACGGCTAATTCGTGAGCAAACTGTACCACTCCGAAGCTGGTGTTTCCGATATGCTTTTCTACAATATCCATGGCATTTTTGAGAAATTCTTCGTCCGCAGAAGTAACGGTAATTTCAGTAGGGGAGAGGTCAAGGATTCTTGAGAATTTGTTCCGCAAATTAATTCGAGCATGCGCTAAGTTTTTTACCCTTAATTTTAATTCCTTGGCATCAAAAGGTTTAGTGATGTAATCATCGGCGCCTATTGCTAATCCGTCTATTTTAACTTCTTGGGCAACATTGGCGGTCAATAAAATTACTGGAATATGGCTGGTCTTTAGGTTTTTCTTAATAGATGTACAGAAGTCAATCCCATCCATTTCAGGCATCATAATATCACTGAGAATCAAGTCTGGTTGAAATTTTGTAGCTATTTTAATTCCCAACTTTCCATTAAGTGCCGTTTTGATGGCATAGTCCTTGATAAAAAGGGAGACGATGTATTGCAAGACCTCCCGATTGTCTTCTATTATCAATAATTTTAGTGCATCTTTTGGCGGTTGGGACGCTTCTACTAATGGAATAGGTGTTTTGGCAGAAGTAAAATCCGGTTTATTATTAGTGGATAGCTTGGCTATTGGTTTTATGGCTTCCTCAGTTGTAGCTACTATTTCAGATGGCTTGAAGTGTTGGTTTCCTAAAGGCAAGTTAACAATAAAAGTAGCCCCGTGTCCTTTTTCGCTTTCTACTTGAATGTTCCCCGAATGCAATTCAACCATTTGCTTAGAAATAGCTAGTCCGATACCCGTCCCTTTAAAAGAGCGTTTAATGGGTACTTTACTCTCGTAGAATCGCTGGAATATTTGCTCGTGCAATGCTTTAGGTATGCCTCTTCCTTGGTCTTTGACGGTAATCGTAACCGATTGAAGATTACTTTGAATGTTGACCAATATTTCACTTTCATCGGGAGAAAACTTAAAGGCATTTGACAGTAAGTTAAAGAGAATTTTTTCTAATTTATCGTAATCAAACCATACCCCTATTTCTTCTTTAGAACTATTAACCACTAAATTAATGCCTCGGTCAAGCGCAGTATTTTGAAAGGATTGGACGATGTCTTCCGTAAATTCTACAATATTCCCTTGCTCAGCTTTTATTTGAATATAATCGGTTTCTAATTTTCTAAAAGTTAGCAGTTGATTAACCAAATTGAGTAATCTTCCCGCATTTTTTTTGACGGACACCAATTTGTTAGTCGCGTTGCCATTTAGGGAGTTCTTAAATTGCGTTAATTCTTCTAATTGACCTAAAATTAAAGTGAGTGGCGTTCGAAATTCGTGCGTTATGTTCGTAAAAAAACGAACCTTCATCTCGTGTAATTCCTTTTGTTTTTCCTTAGTTATTTGCTCTAGTCTTAAGCGGTGACGCAACTGCAAAAAACGAAAAATAGCAAATCCTAATCCAGTTATCACCAAACCATACAAAAAGTAAGCAGGTGTACTAAGCCAGAGAGGAGGAAGTACCGTAATTTTCAAGTGTTTCTCTTTCGGATTCCAGACACCATCACTATTACCCGCTTTTAGCCGAAATAGATAATCTCCCGAATTTTGAATCGTGTAGGTTGCTTCTGTCTTACCTTTAGTCGTTATCCAATCTTTATCTAAACCTTCTAATTTGTAAGAAAAAGGATTATTGCTTGGACTAAAATAATCTAGCGCCGCAAAAGCAATAGAAAAGCTAGCTTTGTCGTAGGGTAGGGTAATGTGGTTGGTTTCATTCAATGCTTTGGTCAATATTCCCTCTTGGTTAGGTTGTTGAATTTGATTCTGGACTTTTAGTTGGGTAAAAACCACGGGTGGGGTAAATGCGGTAGGGTGGATGGCATCGGGCTGAAAGAGCGTAATTCCTTTGGTACCTCCAAAAAGCATTGCTCCAGATTGGGTTTTATAAAAAGCATTGAAATTAAATTCTGTATTCTCTAGTCCGTCCGAATAATTGTAATTGGTAAAGCTATTATCGCTAGGCTGATACTTTGAAATACCACTATTGGTACTTAACCATATTTGCCCTTTGTCGTCTTCTAAAACACCTAGAATGCTATGACCAGGAAGTCCATCTTTGAGAGTGAAGTGCTTAAAAATAGTATCATTTTTTGGCAAGTAATATAGACCATTACTCAGTGTACCTATCCATAAATTTTCTTCGGAATCCTCTTGTAGGGTGTAAATTTTTTTGTTGGGTAGGTAGTGCTCAAAGAGTTGAGGCAATTCTTTTTTATTGACGATAACTTTATTTAGTCCATTATCTGTACCCATCCATTTGGTACCGTCTTTAGTAGTAAAAATGGTTCTGCATAGGGTAGAGCTAAGGGTATTTTTATCTTGTGAATTATTAGCGTAGGTATAAGTGGTTCTCGTCGCTAAATCAATTATATTTAGTCCTCCGCCGTGCATCGCTATCCACAATTGACTTCCTTCTTTGGTTAAGCTGTAAGCATTTTGATTAGTCGTGTAGAGTTCCCCTTCGGTAGGAGTTGTTTTAACTTGGTAAAACAGCATCGTATTCAAATCTAGCCAATTGAGTCCACCGTTAAACGTGCCAATCCAAAGTTTATCCCCATCCAACAGCAAATGTTTGATGTTATTGGAACTAATAGAGTTCGGATTGTTTCTATCGTGTTTGAAGGAGATGAATTTTTGGGTACTTGGGTTGTAATAATTCAATCCTCCTCCTTCTGTACCAATCCACCAATTTCCCGATTTATCTTCTACAAAACAGCTAACGACGTTATTACTGATACTGTTTTTATAAGGATTGTGCTGAAAGTTGGAAAAGCGATTATTCGCTTCATCGTAAAAATTGATACCTCCAAAATAAGTGCCTACCCAGAGGCTTTTTCGGTTATCTAAAAATAGCGCCCAAACCGAACTGTGAGACAGACTGTGTGGTGCAGTTGGGTCGTGAAAAAAAGGTTTAAATGTTCGACTTTGAGGGTTTAAGCGATTTAAACCTTCGAACGTGCCAATCCAAATTTGACCATCTTTGCCCCAAATCATAGAGCGAATATTATTGTTACTAATGGCATGAGCGTCCTCTTGATTGGCTAAATAGGTAGCTATACGGTTTGTTTGTCTATCCCAATAGGCGACTCCTCCCTTGTGCGTTCCCAACCAAAAATTACCTTTTTCATCTTCAAGTATAGCTTTGAGGTGTACATCGGGCAATTGTCCTATTTGGCTAATGTTTTGGAAAGTATAGGCGCTGTTTTGGGTATCAATTAGCGTATCCAAGCCCCCTTCAGACCCTAGCCAAATAGTCCCATTTTTGTCTTCATGAATCACTTTTACGTCTTTTCCAGATAGGGTAGAGGGCGTCCCACTTTCGGCGGTAAATCTAATAAATCGGTCTTCATTATCTATGTAAAGAAACAAACCATTACTGGTGCCTACCCAAAGTCTATCTTTTGAATCCCGCATGATAGCTCTTACAGAATGGGTATTTGGATGCGTCTCCGATAGATATTCGTAATTGACAAAGTCTTCAAATTTTGGGCGAAAGCGACAAAGACCAAAGGAAGTGCCAATCCATAAGTTTTGCATTTTTTTATCAAAATACAATACTCTTATGTCATTGGAAACCAAGCCATTCTGTTTATCCGATTGGTGGTAAGTCGTAAATTGATACCCATCGTATTTGTTCAAACCATCTCTCGTACCAAACCACATAAATCCATTGTTATCCTGTGCAATCGAAAATACAGACGACTGCGATAGCCCGTCCTTATTGGAGATATTGCGAAAATAAGGTTGAGCAAGCGTATAACCATCCATCAAAAAAGTCCCGAGAAATACTATAAGGAACGGCGTAGTAAATATTCTGTACAAAATTTTTTGATGGTAAAATAGTAAAAATGTTAGAACTCATTCCATTTTCCTCAGGAACTTCTCGGGATTGATTTTTCGTAACTTTACGTCAGCTACCGTCACCCTATTTTAGGGCAATACAATTTTACCTATAATTAATATTATGTTAAGTAAAGCTAATTGTAGTCATGAATTAAGTAGTACTCCGAATTTGTTGGACTCGCTTCAACGGTAAACCAAGGATATTTGCGATGGCCTCATCTGTAAGGTCTGTATTTTGCATCATGGCTAGAATACTTTTATCTTCAGCCTGTCTAGCTTTACTTTCTGCCTGCTTAGCTTTATCTTCTGCTTGCTGAATTTTGCGTTCTGCTTTTTTGAAGCCAATTTGTTCTCCTTCATTTCTCGCAGTATCCAAAATATCCTCTTCTCTGTGTAAATTAATCAAAAACTGTTGATACCGTTTTTTTTCTGCTTCACTCATATTGATATACGCTAATTTTTCAACTGCCTTTTCAATATTTTTAGCCGTTGAACCTTCTTTGACGTTATTATTCTTTATCAAGTAAATCCATTCGTCTATTTTTTTGCGAACAATATTCTTGTATTTTTCCACTCGAATTAGATAATACTCTGGAAAAATATTGCGGTCATTAAATTGAATGACCTTTTGGCCATTTATTACCTTTTCCTCTTTACGTTTAATAATTAAAGGTTTTCCATCATTCATACCAATAAAGGTCGTCGTTCCACGATAAAGATAATCCTCCCCTCTGCCTAAATTAAAAAACAAGATACTGATAGAAATAATTTTGTGAATGTCTTTGTA
>JBCCQK010000451.1:0-7072 GCA_039024375.1 Bacteroidota bacterium | reverse complement strand
TCAAAGAGATGGTACACTTCTTTTCGAAAACCTTTTTTTTGTGTAAAACTAGGGGTATATTTATTCTCGAAAAGAAATTCGTCAAAAGATATTCTTTTCCCCAAAATTCAACTTCTATGAGATTTAGGCTAAAACAAATTAGGGAAAGTCAAAATGTAAAATGTAAAATTTTAAATCTAAAAGTACCAGGACCGCTGATTATTTCCGAAAAACCATTGCAAGTTATCTTTTATACGTTCCTTGCCTTCTTATTCCTTTTTACATTGGGAGTGCCACCCGTCGTGGCACAATACGATACCTTAAAAGTGGTCGAAGTAGATGGGCGCATTTTGCAACAATTAAACGGTAGTATTCAGCAACTACCCAATGCCAAGTTGCGGGTAAAGGGGATTGGGAAGTTCACAACCAACGAAACGGGCAATTTCGCTTTTCAAGTCCCCATTTTTGAATACAATCGCTTCGACGAACAAATCGAAGTAAGCATCACGGTCGATGGATATGACATCATCAGTCCACTCAATGGAACGATTGAAATGGACACAGCGGATTATCAAATGACGTTAGATTTGACCGTGGTTGGAGACGAACTAAGTGCTAATTATCGGCAACAACTGGATAAATTAAGTCGGCGGTTGAATCGACTAAAAGCCGATAATGCGATGTCCGTTGGTCGCCTTAATGCGTTGAATGATTCTTTGTTGAACAATATCAAAAATGGAGAATATCAAAGACAACAACTAGAAAGTACCATTGCTAACCTTAACTCCGATTTGGCCAATGCTACGGCGGGGAACGAGGCACTCAAAAAACAATTGTCAGAAAAGCAAGCAGCACTGACTTCTCTTTCCGAGCAAATCAACGATTTGAATCAAAAGGTGTTGGAGGCAAAGCAGGAGAAATATTTGCGACAAGAAAAACATCTTCGAGCGATTACTTCCGATTTAAAAGACTATCTGATTCGTACCAAAGATGTCCACGAACTACTCGAACACGTCGAAGAATACTTTCCCGCAAGGGGCAATCCCGAATACGTTAAATCGTATAATTCGAGTCTAACGGCCTATAATAAAATATTGACCCAACTGAACGAAGAACATAAAACCTATATCCAAAACGTCAGCAGCTATTGGTCGGCGCCCGCCGTAGCAGCGCAACTGGATGAAACCTTCCAAATCTTGTTTAATCAATTACATTTTCCGAAATTGCAACCAGCTTTGAGCGAAGTGAACAGCTATTTGCGTAAGCGCAAAGCTAAAAAAGCCGACCAAGTGGCCCACGCTGCATTTCACGATATGTACCCGATTATCCTTAATTTGGAAAAAAGTATCAACAAGACGACGGCGATGTTGAAGAAGAATTTTTAGGGGTAAGGTGATGAGGTGATAAGGGAATGAGGTTGAGAGGTGAAGTGGCTGAGAGGCTGATTGGTAGAAAGGTGAGCAGAAAAAGAAGTAGAATTTACCATTTACCTAATTATAATTCACCATTTTGGGGACAAACAAACACAATCCGTACACTGCGTTTTCCTACAACAAGACAGTGGTTGAAATGATTTCGACTACGCAACTTTCTAATTCTATTGAATCAAAAATGTATCTTTTTAATATGGAGAAGGTTTTTACTTTCCTGTGTTAAAACGATACCCAAAACCTTGTTTGATGAAAAATTTACGATTGCTATTCGTTTTAGCTACGGTGTTCAGTTTGTTCACTGCCTGTAATCCCGATTGTGAAAGTTATGCCAGAATTAGTGCGGAAATTACGCCGAGCGTGCGGATGCCGGGCGACCAGATAATGGTCAAGACCTCGCCCGCCGACTTTTTGGAAGAACGACAGTTGTTTATCGAAAAAGTGGTGGATGGCGAATTGATAATAGATGAAACGACTAGACTTCCTTCAGAATATGTGGATATGCCTACGGCCAAAGGACGAATTGCTACCCTTCCGATGGATGTGGAAGGTAATCGCAATATCTATATTCGGGACAATGATTGTGGCGGGTTTATACCATTAAATTCGGTGACGGTGGCTTCTTCTGAGTTTATTGCTAATAACCAATCTTTGTTCATTTCGCCCGCAGCGCCCCAAATTGTTATTCCATCGCTGCCGACCGTTCCGCCAGTGAACGTCATTAATACTTGGTTTAGTCCTAATAATCGGGACTATTGCGTTTGGATTGTCCCCGAACTAATTCTTGACTCCATGTCAGGTTGTTATCGAGAAGGACCGAATTTGGTGCCGGGAAATACGAGAATTGGCCCGGGTAATCGTGAGTCGGGTAGCTACGAATTAGCGCCTGGCTGTGCGACTAGCCGCAATGCTGGCCTATTCTCGGGCAATCCCGTTTCGGGCTTTATCGACCGTAATTCTGGTTTTGTGAGTTTGTCGATTGACCGAACTTCCAAAGGATTGGGGATTGAACAGTACGAAGGGAGTTTGATGACTCCCGAGTCGGTACCAGCGGCGGATAGAGTAGTAGGTGCTTGTGAGCCGCTTGCGACGGGCGAACAGGCGCAGACGATGTTGGTGGCTAATTCCAAAACAACTGGACGGCAGTTGGTGCTTTATCTGTACGATGTAGTGCCTGAGGGCTTTCACGGGAAGACTTTTTGTCAATAAGAAAACCCTTGGTAGGATAAGACTTTAGTAGAGTTTGTACTGAAATTTTTAGAATGGGAAATGTTGAAGCGCACGAATTACACCATAATTTTCGCCCTGATTTGTCTTATTTTACAGCACGCCCCGATTCATCTTACTATAAAACGGAAATTGAAAAAGAAGATAGAGTCGTATATAATGCTTTAATGTTAGCACTCAACGAAGGGCTGGCAGATATGGTGGATAAGGATATATTATTAACAGATGATTCTAAATGGTGGCGAAAAGATGCTATCCAAGCAGTTTATATGAGAGAAGGGGAAACCGTAGTCAAAAAACTAAATAAATATTTAGCCGCCGCCGCTAGCGGAGTTACTCAAAACCCGGCGCTTTACGATGCGCTTTATTTGAATTACAAAGGACATATACCGGGTTATTTTATGGCTAGAGCGATTAACGATAATGGTCGATTGGAAGAAGTTATTGAACACGCCGATAATCCTTTTATCTTTTTTTTGACTTATCAAAAAGTGGCACTTCTGGATGAACGGTTACCCGTTTTTGATGCTGGGGTTATTGATTATTTGAAAAATCTTAACGCAAAATATTTGAAAAAACCTAAGACGAAATATACAGGGAATTAGAAACTAGAATTTTAAAGAAGTTTACTTGTAACTGTTCAGAACCGAGAGTAGAGAATAGGGAGTAGAGACTTAAAGTGTTGAAAAATGAGGAAAGTATCAAAATTTTTATCGATTTAGCCGAAATTTGCGTCTCTATTCTCTCAATGAAATGCCTGCCCCGACTTTTTAGCGGGGGTCTCTGTTCTCTATTCTGAATAGATACGTTTATTTCTGGTGCGCATCCATACAAACAAGTTCCGTAATTCTTTGAAAGTCTGATGTATTTCGGGTAATCAAAATCAAGTTATACACGATTGCCGTAGCAGCAATAACAGCATCAGGTAGTTTGATTTTGTAGCTTTTCGGAGTTGAATGGTTGCTTCTACTATCTCCTCTGTAAGTGATACTACTTTGGACAAACCTACAAATTCTTCGAGGGTCTGCATTTCAGTGGGAATACCGTCGAAGCCTAATAATTCAATCTGAGTTATAACTGAAAGGTAGTGGATATTTTGGTCGATAATTTCTTCCAGCCAGTCGCTTCCAGAAGAAGGTAGTGCATTACCCAAAAACTCGATAATCACATTTGTATCTAGTAAATATTGCGCTCCCATTCATTTCGACTTTTTTCAATGTGTTGAAGTAATTTGTCGGCAGTTTCTTTGGAAATGCTGCCAGCCCATTTGCGTTTGGGTTGGTTGTTAGCCTGCTTTTGAGGGGTAACCAAACGCAAGATATTAAGTTGTTCTAGTTGTTCGAGTAGTGCTAAGGCATTCTCATTGATAAGCTCAACGGTTATTATTTGCATCATCTAAATTTTAGTGAAAGGTCGAACAGGTTCTTTTCGGATTCTTTACAAATTTAAGCGATTTTTATTAGAAAGGATATTAACTGATTATGATTACCATTTTTGGTAGCTGCAATTCTAATTTTTAAGTACCTTCTGAACAACCGTCCGCTTCCCATCATTCAACTGCAAAATATACATCCCCGTAGGGTAAGCGCTTATAGAAAAAGAAGTAGCTACCCTTTCCGATTGGTTAGCGCTTGGAATAAAGGATTGTTGTAACTGTTGTCCTTGGTAATTTAAGATGGTCAATTGGTAATCGACGCCCGTCAATCCGTTGAAAGAGGCAAAGAGTTCGCCTTTAGTAGGGTTGGGCATGGCTTGTAAATCGAGGCTCTGGCCAAAAGTTTCGTTGTCGGCCGCTGTCATTTCCAAATCGCCACCTAGCACAGCATCGGTTGGAGCGTCGGCTACAAAGAAAGTAGCCAAGTCATTATCAGTCAAATCGCCAAAAGAGACATCGGGCGTCCCAACTAAGCACCTAGAAATTTGGGGAAAAGCGGAAGTCACGACATAAAAATAAGCGAAGGTTTCACTGCCTTGCTCCGTCGTAAGCTTAATGGTTCTAGTGATACCATTACATTCGTCTAGGTCACCAGCGGTGGACACATATTCGTAATCGTTGGTGTATTTTCCGTTGTAGCTACCGCAAGGTTCCGATACACCGTCGCCTGGTCGATTGCCGTACTTTAGGGTGTAACTGGGTAACAATTCTTTCATATCACCATTCTCGTCGGGGCCGAAGCGGTACAAAATGGGAAAACCGTCGCCCGCCCAACCAATCTGGATGGGGTTGGCTGGAGGCGTACTCGTAGTGCTAATGTCCGTTTGAATGCCTTCTACGTACTGAAATGGATTGCCGTGATAGTGATAACCTTGTGGTCCTGTGTGGGCAGACGCACAATCTAGTCCCACTTTATCTTGGCCATCCCCTTGATTATTGGTTGGTTCGAATACCCAATCCCAATTGTATTCTCCCGTTTCGGTGTGCGTGAAAATAAAAGGTGCTGCTGGGGCGGGTGCGATAATGACGCCATTGAGCGCAACGCCGAAATATCGTTGTGGGCGTCCTGTATTCGATAGAATAGAAGTAGTCGTATTGGCGATGGTGGGCGTTGCATCCATCGTTAAGTTGTAGTTGACTGGACTAGGCTGTTGACTAGGCGAATTGTAGCAATAGTTGTGATTGGGAAAATTGTTAGTCGTAATCGACCTAATGTCATTATTAACCGTTTCTGAATAGACGTTAGCCGTACTGGGAATGGCGCAACAACCGATATTCGTGTAACTAGTAGAATTGTCACCCGAGCAGTTAGCGTCATTAATGCCCGAATCCTCACAAGTAGCTATTTTGATACTCAGCGTGCCGTTGGCGCCCGAAAATTCAAAGCCTGGCTTCAAGACAATGCTATCTCCCGCTTGCAGAGTAGCGTTGTCCGCACTTAGTGGCTGGTCGGAGGTAATGTACTCCTTGAAGTAAAGAATCATATCTTCGGTTATTTCGGTGGTGATAATGGTCGTATCCCCCGAACAATAAGTTGGTGCAGCAGCACCGTCACAGCCCGCACAGGCACTGCCACCGCAGTCAATCCCCGTCTCGTCGCCATTTTGAATACTGTCTTGGCAGGACCAACTGCTTCTGATAGTAGCCGCTTCCGTTTCGAGCGCCGTTTTAACGTTGGATTGTTCGGTAGTCAGCGTATTTATCAAGTTATTATTCTCTAAGCTATCCGCTATCAAATCATAAAATTCTTGCGTACCGTCCGCAAATTCAATGAGTTTGTACTGCTCGTTACGAATTGTCCAGTCGTCCTCCAACTCGCTGTAATTATGATTTCTCTTAGAACCCGTTGTTTCCGATAATAAATGTTGAAAGCTATGACTATTGTTGATTCCGCCCGCTAAATTTCCCCCTGCCATTTCCAAGATGGTAGCGTACAAATCAGTGGCGTGGACCAGCGAACTTTCTTGTTCGTTCGTTCGACTCACTCCTGGTCCCGAAATGAATAACGGAACGTGTACGCCCCCTTGGTAAAGCGTAGATTTCCCGTGCCCAGAAGGATAATTTTGTAAGACGCCGCCAGGTGTCCCATTGTCTCCAATAAAAATGATGATGGTGTTGGCCAAGACGTTGCTCGACACATTGTCGAATAATCGACCGATTTCATAGTCCATCGCCTCAATCATCGCTATATATTTCTGTCGGTTCGTATTAGTTGGCGTAGAAGTGTGCAAGGCTGCTGGTGGCGCGTGAAATGGACTGTGGGGTGCCACGTGCGCTAGCCACAAAAACCAAGGCTGGCTTTGCGCATTGACCCAATTGATAGCTTCGTCCGTAATATCCGTAGTGGCGTAGGTCGTTTCCGTACTAGTGCTGCCATCATTATGCACTTTCTCCCAATTGTAGTAATCTGCCACTTGGGCTTGGAAAGACCCTGAATAATAGTCGATGCCCAACTCTGACGGATGGTTATAATCTACGGGTTGGGAAATATGCCACTTACCAATTACGGCGTCGGCATAGGCATTGCTCGTTTGGGTCGCCAATGCGCTAAAAATGGACGTATGACTCGCATCGAGATTGCCTGGCGACCTTTGTACACCCGTTTTGATGCCATATTTTCCGCTCATAATCGTCGCTCTAGTTGGCGTACACTTAGGAGTAGCCCAAGCATTTAAGAACGTTAGGCCCGCCGTCCGCAAAGAATCTAAATGGGGTGTATTGGGTAGCATAGCGCTATTTTGGTAGCCATTCGTAGCATCTACACCCAAATCGTCCGCCACGATTAACAAGATGTTGGGTTGCGTAGGATTGGTTTGAGCAGTGGCAGAATTGGTCCCAAAAAGGGTGCAAATAGTGAATAATAAAAGGAGGTTTTTCTTTTTTGTTCGTAAAAAGTAGTTCATAAAACTGTAACGTTTGGGTAAAGATAAATTGCACTCTCCCCGACAAAAAATATTTTTTATAATATGAGGGCGATTCAAGAAACTTAAATTGTCCAGTA
>JBCCQK010000450.1:0-7078 GCA_039024375.1 Bacteroidota bacterium | reverse complement strand
TAGAAAATGGATATTTGAATCGTAAAGGAGTTTCTTTAACGTCCAATCGAAGCTTATGTAGGTTCTTTCTGTGGACATGTGGTTAATTCTTTTTTACAAAAATAAAAAAACTTTGTAACTATTTAGGTATTTGGCAAATTAGCAGGTTAGCGCATTGAGATAGTCTGACTCATTTAATTAGGTCGATTTGACTAGTAGAAACCAACGTGCCAACCAGCCAATTACCTAATGTGCTAAATAGTTACAAAACTTTAAAAGAATATTGGACGGAATCGCTCATGAACGTATCAAAAGTTGTAGAAATTAGCTTGTTATAATTTTCTGAATCATGTCACTTGTGCCGATAGTTTCAGATTTGTAGTTTTACATTTTATATTCTGACGTTCTCTAGGTTTTCGCCATTGAACTTTTTCTAATTATTTTTTTCCGTATATCTAAATTTTACAACCTTTCGTTCTATATTTGCTATTCGTTTCAAATCGAAAACCCAACCTAGTTTCACTAGCCTCATACAATAACTTCCATCAACGTTTTTCTTCTATCCATTTATTAAAAATATTGCTTACTAATATTAGCAAATTTCATTGACTATCGATGTGTTCTCTGAATACACAAAACCACTTACGAAAAATACAACATGGCACAAAAGCAAAAATCTAAGTCCAAATCCTGGTTAACCAAGCAACTCGAAAAATTACAAGCCCAACTAGACCAACAAGTCGAAGACAGTAACCATATTGCTACGTCCGTTGACATCGTTGATACGGTGGGAACGAATCGCTACCCCGACGTTCACACCAATTATAGAGCCGATAGTGTTCATAAAGTTATCCAACAAGACAGCGCTATCTTGTTCCAATCGACCAACGGTTTATCTCTTCATCTACATCTAATCACCGATACCATTTTACGGTTTCGGTACGCTCGGAATGGGAAGTTTCCGACGGATTTTTCCTACGCCATCGACCCCGAATTTTCTCCAAAAAAAGTGGCCTATATCTTTGAAGAAAAAAAGTCAAAATACAGCATTCAGACACCTAAGCTAATTTGTGAAATTGGGAAAAAGAATTTGAAAGTCACCCTCAAGAACTTGAATGGACAAGTGATTAATGAAGATGCGGAAGGCTACTATTCTCAAAGTATGCTTCTGAAAGGGGTAACGACCGTTCAAATGAGCAAAAAAGCGCCCCAATCGGAATGCTTTTTTGGATTAGGCGACAAGTCTTGTGATTTGAACCTGCGGGGCAAAAAATTACAAAACTGGTGTACCGATTCTTTTGGCTACGGTTATAATTCCGACCCGCTGTACCGAGCGATTCCGTTCTATTTTGGCTTGAACCAAGGCTTAGGCTACGGGATATTTTTTGATAACTCTTTTAAGTCTCATTTCGACTTCGACGAGCAAGCCGAAGGAAAAATGACTTTTGCCGCCGAAGGTGGAGATATGAATTACTACTTCATCTACGGTCCTGAACTATTGTCCGTAGCGGAACAATATACTTTGTTGACGGGCCGTCCAGAACTACCGCCGATGTGGTCGCTCGGTTTCCACCAATGTCGTTGGAGTTACTATCCCGAAAATCGAGTATTGGAAGTCGCACAGACTTTTAGAGATAAAAAAATTCCTTGTGATGCCATCTATTTAGACATAGACTATATGGATGGCTACCGCTGTTTTACGTGGAATAAGGAACATTTTCCCAAGCCCGCCAAGATGATTAAAAAATTGGTCAAGAAAGGGTTTCAAACGGTCGTGATGATTGACCCAGGCATTCGGGAAGATGACGATTATCACGTTTATCGACAAGGCGTGGACAACGATTATTTCTGCCGCCGCACGGATGGCACCTTGATGCAAGGCCCCGTTTGGCCGCCCAACTGTGGCTTCCCCGATTTTACCAAACCCGAAGTGCGGGACTGGTGGGGAAACCTCTACGAAGGGCTGTACAACGAAGATGGTATTAGTGGTTTTTGGAACGATATGAACGAACCTGCGATGTTCAAAGTCCACCACTGCACTTTTCCCGACGAAGTCATACACGACCACGATGGACATGTTACCAATCACGCCAAAGCGCATAATATCTACGGCTTGCAAATGTCTCGATCTACTACGGCAGGGCTAAAGAAGTTGCAACCCGAAAAACGACCTTTCTTAGTGACTCGTGCCACTTTTTCGGGTGGCCAACGCTTTGCGGCCGTCTGGACGGGCGATAACATTGCTACTTGGGAGCACCTACAATTGGGCAATCGCCAATGCCAACGTCTCAGCGCTAGTGGATTCAGCTTTGTGGGAACCGACATCGGTGGTTTTTTCCAGTATCCCGACGGAGAGTTAATGGTTCGGTGGCTACAAATGGGTATTTTCCACCCGTTTTATCGAGTTCACTCGATGGGAAATAACGACGACGGTTCGGCCGAAGCGGATGCGGAGAAGGTGCGAGAAAGAGATATGAGAGACCGCTTAGACCAAGAACCTTGGGCGTTTGGTCCCGACTTTACACCCGCATCGAGAGCCGCTATCGAACTGCGCTACCAACTCCTCCCCTACATCTATACCGCTTTTTGGCAGTACACCACCAAAGGAACCCCTATGATTCGGTCTTTGTCTTTTTATGACCAGCAAGACGAGAAAACGTTGGACAAAGAAGTCGAATTTATTTTTGGTGATAACTTACTGGTAGCACCCGTTACGCAACCAGAAGTCGAAAAAGTCAAGGTTTACTTACCTAAAGGAACTTGGTTCAACTACTGGACGGGCAAATCTTATAAAGGAGGTAAGTACGTGACTTGCAAAGTACGATTAAATACTTTTCCACTATTTGTGAAAGCGGGAGCAGTCCTTCCGCTTTATCCCGTCATGCAATACACCAACGAAAAGAAGGTAGAAACGCTGAAATTAAAAGTGTATGCTGGGACTAGCAATAACAACGATTTGTACGAAGACCGAGGCGAAGGCTACGCTTATCAAAACGAGGATTACTCTTTACGCCAATTTTCTACCAAACGTAGTGGTAAAAAATTGACTGTTACCCATACTAAAAAAGGTAACCGTACTTCGGATTATCGACAAATTAAACTGGCTATTTACGGTATTGCCGCTGTCAATTCGTGCAAGGTAGATGGAAAAGAGGTAGATTTTGATTTTAAAAAGGGTGTTTTAAATTGTATGGTATCTACTGATTTTGGAGCAATTGTGATAAAATCATACTAAGTTCTCAATAGTTGCTCGTCGGGAGACGAGCAGATGCTTATTTTAAGTCTGGAGACTTAAAATATCGGTGTTCGATGTATCAAGTCTCCAGACCTGCCCGCAAGCATTCAGGCGGGCTTGATACGGATATCCGCAGGTCTCTCGACCTGCATTGAGTACTTGCAAATCATAGGGGTAATATAGGAAATTTACAACTGTTTTAGATGGCACCTTGCAAACATTATCAGAAACATGAAATATACTAATCTTGTACTGCTTTTGCTTTGCCTACTAGCCTGTGGAAAAGACGCAGAAACTCCTAGCGTTAATATTGGAGAACCATTTCGCCCTTATTTTGACTTGTTCGAAGAAGAGGCCAAGCGAAGAGGTGTAGAAGACATATTTGCCGAAACGGGCATCACCATCCAATTTGGTGACCCGAGTGATTTGCAATTTGGTAATTCGGAGTTTATCGCAGGCTACTGTGATATCGTTTCTAGTCCACCCATTGTCAATATCAACGAATCTATTTGGGAAATTCTAAGCGAACGTAACAAAGAAATTGTCATTTTCCACGAACTGGGGCATTGTGCCTTTGAGCGCCAGCATCTCAACGAATTGCTCCCTAACGGAGAACTTAAAAGCATGATGGTAGGAGGCGACTTTGACAACGAGGCAGGAAATAAAATCATCAATTATTCGGGGTTTAGAAGGAGTTACTACTTAGACGAATTATTTAACGAAGCAACGAGTGCACCAGCTTGGGCCAATCGAACACCCGTTTACGAAGAAATAACGAACTCAGCGAAAGTGCTGATAGAAACATTGAATTTTGAGGAAGCAAATAATAAATGGCTACCCAATTCCACTGACTGCCTAAATGGATTGCTTGAAAACGACGCCTTAGCAATTGAAAATACCTGCGCTGAATTGCAAGAATTGACAAATACGATTGACGATTTTACGGACTCCAATTTTGAATTGGAGGTAGCATTGGAACTCCTCAAAGAAGGTCGAGTAAATTTAACGTGGGGCGGCGCCAACAATGGGATGCAAGTAGGAATTGACAAAACTGGATTAATCAGATGGCAATCGAGTGAGGGTGACTTTTTTGCTTTGATACAAGCATCCGATTGGCGTACTGATGGAAAAAATGTGATTAATATTGTCAGAAAAAATAACCGATATTTTCTCTATACTAATGATACCTTTCTTTACGAAAATGACTTTTACGAGTTAGCGGAAAACAGCATTGGCGTAGAAATAGAAACCGAAAATATGGTAAAGATTAGCAAATTGAACATATACCGATTTGACTAACCTACCACAAAAAGTCAGTTTTTAAAATATAATTAGGTATTTGCCCTAAAAAACAAAAAAGCTACTATATTGAGCGACATTATTACAAATTCTATTTTGTCTCGAAACATAATAACGCTTTTTGATGAAAAACCTAAACTATTTTATTTACCTACCGCTCCTCAGTTTTCTCCTATTCACTCAATGTCAGTCGGAATCCTACGAAAAAGGAACCGTCGAACACATTCGCCAAGTCACCGAAGCAGTCGATGACGCAGCGTTAGTGAGTGCAGCATCTAACCAAGGAGATTGGCTGACTCACGGAAGAAGTTACCAAGAAGATAGATACAGTTCCCTCACCGAAATCAACAAAGAAACGGTTAAAGATTTAGGACTTGCTTGGTCCCTCGATTTAAACGTCATGCGGGGCATTGAGGCAACGCCCGTTGTAGTCGATGGTATCATGTATTTGACGGGACCGTGGAGCGTTGTTTGGGCCATTGACCTAAGAAAGGGAGAAAAAATCTGGGAATACGACCCCGAAGTACCCAGAGAGTACGGCGAATACGCTTGCTGCGATGTGATTAATCGAGGTGTTGCACTGTATAAAGGTTCAATATTCTTCGGTACGATTGATGGCCGCTTGGTCTCTTTAGATGCCGCAACGGGCGAACTGAATTGGGAAAAAGTGACCGTTGACCGCAGCAGAAAATACACTATCACAGGCGCACCGAGAATTGTCAAAGGAAAAGTGTTAATTGGCAACGGTGGTGCCGAATACGACGCTAGAGGCTACGTTGGGGCTTACGATGCGGAAACGGGAAAAGAAGCTTGGCGTTTTTACACCGTTCCCGGCGACCCATCTAAGCCATTTGAGAATCCCATTTTGGAAAAAGCAGCCGAAACGTGGACGGGTGAATGGTGGACAATGGGCGGCGGCGGAACGGTCTGGGATGCCATTGTTTACGACCCCGAACTTAACTTGGTCTATATTGGCGTGGGCAATGGAACGCCTTGGGACCAGATGCACCGTAGTCCCCAAGGAGGAGATAACCTATTTTTGTCCAGTATCGTAGCGTTAAATCCCGATAACGGGCAGTACGTCTGGCATTTCCAAACTACCCCTGGCGACACTTGGGACTACACTTCGACCCAACCAATGGTTTTAGCCGATTTGGAAATCGAAGGTACCATGCGCAAAGTGATTATGCAAGCCCCCAAAAATGGCTTTTTCTACATGCTGGACCGAACTAACGGGAAATTTATTTCTGGAAAACCCTACACGGCACAGAATTGGGCAAAAGGCTTAGACGAAAATGGACGACCTATCGAAGAGGAATACGCTCGCTACAAAAACCCAAGAGAAAATGTCATCATTGCACCGGGCGCTATTGGGGGTCACAACTGGCAACCGATGGCTTTCAATCGAGAGACCAAACTGATGTACATTCCTGCTCATACTGTTAGTTTAGCCTTTTCCCACGAAGAAGAAAACACCTTTAACAAAGTCAATCGCGGTGGTTCTGGTTCTGGTTGGAATGTGAGTTATGCCGATAAACTCTATAAACCCGTCAATCCCAAGTCCGCCAATGCGCCTAATCCGATGGCTCCTTACGGCCGTTTGGTCGCTTACGACCCCGTGGCGCAAAAAGAAGTGTGGGGCGTTGACCATAAGTTAACCCACTGGAACGGAGGGGTGTTAACGACAAAAGGTGGCCTCGTTTTTCAAGGCGATGCAACGGGTATGTTGACGGCCTACGATGCGGCTAATGGTACCGTACTGTGGCAAAAAGACCTTAAAACGGGCATTATTGCGCCGCCCATCACCTATCAAATGGACGGCAAGCAATATTTATCGATTGCCGTCGGTTGGGGAGGTATTACGGGTCTTTCTCGCAAATTCACCAAGAATGTTCATCCAGGGCGCATATATACCTTCGAACTGGGCGGTCAAGCGGAGCTACCCGCAGAAATGGACGCTCCCCTAGCCAAATTAACCAGCTTGCCTTCTACTGGTCAACCGACTCAGATTGGCCGAGGATTGACGCTTTACGTTAAGTTTTGCGTGCAATGCCACGGCGATGCGTTTGGTGCGGGTGGCGGTGCGATTCCCGATTTAACGCACAGTTCCGAAGGCGTTTTCAAAAATCACAAAGAGATAATTTTAGGCGGTGCTTTGGTGTCAAAAGGAATGCCGAACTTTGAAGGTCGTTTGACTGAAAATGATGTAGAGGATATTGGCCATTTTGTTAAATTCGTATCGGCGTCCTATCGAGGGGGCGACGACCCTATGACGGTGTTGACCAATTTGGCGGGGATGCAGTATTTGGCGGATACGCAGGTTCGGAAGGATTAACATAAGCCTAATGGCAGTGTTAGATTATCAAAAGTTTAGCGCTGCTATTATTTTCCCTTTATTTAGTTAGGAATGAGGAATTAAATAACCTAGTGGTTCAAGTCCTAAGTAACTGACAGTTTAATCGAGCGTATTTTTTCGCTAGGCAAGGCATTTTTTTTGAGAATAGCCGTCGCTCTTTAAGAAAAAAATAACGTAGCATAGCGGAAAAAGACGCCGACTTAAACTGT
>JBCCQK010000449.1:0-7150 GCA_039024375.1 Bacteroidota bacterium | reverse complement strand
TTTTATGCTTTTATTGTTTTTAAAATCAAATGTCACCCTTACAGTACCCACTTTTCTAAAAATGTCCCCTTTCTAAATAATTTTTTTCTTTGAAAAAGAATTTCCCCATAAATTTTAGGTTTTGCTCATCAACTTTTTTTACATTAGCTATCCCACCGACTATACAAGACGCTAATTAATTTTAACTAATTGATTATCAACATATTTAAAAACAAAATAAAACGAAACAACCTTAAAAATGGAAACCTACCAAATCATCAGAACCTTAAAAAAGCTGGACAAATACACCGTTCGGTCTCTCAAAGAGTTCATGAGCAAAAGTCCCTTCGTTAGCGACAATAAACGTCAATTATTTGCCGCACTCATCGTTTACCGACCTAATTTTAACAATAAAAAATTGACTCTGCAAGCCGTACACGAAGCAGCCTTCACTGGTACTCCGTACTGTCACGATAAAATCATTAACCTTTTTTCCGACTTACAGCATCTGGTCGAATTATTCTTAGTCATCCAATTTTTAAAAAAGGATAAATTTTATTTTAACAAATTGAAAGCCATCCAGTATTATAAGGACGAAAATTATAAGGCATTCCATAAAGAGATAGCGGAAACCTTGCGTTCGATAAACAAAAGAGACGATATTTTCATCCGCTTCGAACGACAGTCGCTTTTTACTTTATTGCACTATTTTCCCCACGCCGAACAGACCGATTTAGCACTTCCCTATTTGTCCAGAACCAATGAGCATCTCGATGAATTATACGTAATTAACAAACTACGTTATTTTTGTGAGTTGAAGGCTAGTAAGAAAATCATTGACTCGGAGAATGAAACCAGTTTTTCACCTGTGGTCTTGGAAATGGCCCAGCAACTACAAGCCAATAATCAGTTGATTCAACTCTACCTCAATTTATATAAGTTGGACCTTACCACTACGGAGCGCCATTTTTTAGCCCTCAAAGATTTATTCGTCAAACAACTTAATCATATTCCCTACTACGAAGGGGCTACGCTCCTTTTACTATTACAAAACCACTGCATCCAAAAGTATTTAGCCCGTCGTTCCAATTACTTAACCCACCAACTCGAGTTGTATAAAATCGGACTGAAAAACAATTTTTTTTCCCCAAAAGGTTACATTAGTCACAGTACTTACTTGAACATTGTCATTACTGCTTTAGCTAAAGGGAAACTCCGCTTTGTTGAAGATTTTAGAGAAACCTATCAAAAAGAATTACTAACCGAAGTCAGAAGTGATTGCCAAAAATTATGCACGGGTTACTTAAACTTTGAGCTTAAAAATTTTGCCAATTCGAAAAATGCAATTTCAAACATTAGCTCCAAAACGTTTTTTATCGATGTACGGAAATGTTTTTTGGAATTAAAATGCCATTTTGAATTTTACTTACAAAACCCCATTTCAGCCAACGAAAAACAATTGTTGACAGCCTGCAAAGATTTTGACGCTTATATTGAGCAAAAAACGCTTTTATCCAACTACCAGAAAGATACTTACCAAAATTTTCTCAACTTAATTAAAATAATTTATCAAAGTTACCAGACAATTGTAAAACGACTCGCTGCCGACGATGCTCAAACCATAGAGAAAGTGATTCATCAAACCAAGACACTGGCTGGCTGGGAATACCTTTTGAGCAAAGTAAGATTACTTTCGAAAATCAAAGAGTGATACCATAAGGAACAGTGAAAAAGTAAATTTACATTTTCAAAATTTTAACTTTCTGATTATCAGTACTTTTACATTTTGAATTTGTAATGTTAAATTTTACATTTTCCTAATCCACCATTAGACGCCGTAGTGAACTTACGGAACTTAGCCCGTAGCGTCTCTTTTTCTAGCGTAATATTGTAGGCGCTTAAATAGAAAAAGCCCTCGTCAAAACAAATTGACGAAGGCTTATTGATTGTTGTGATCCCGGCAGGATTCGAACCTGCGGCCTGCTGATTAGAAGTCAGCTGCTCTATCCAGCTGAGCTACGAGACCAACAATTTCATAAAAAATACGCTTTACTTCCAAAGCGGGGGCAAATTTAAAAGATTCTTTTGGAATAAGCTAGTATTCGATTGGACAATTTCTACATTTTCTCTTTCTTTATTATAAAAAAGTAACTCAATTATATTTTTACTGTTAACCATTTGTACTATCTTAGACAAAAAAATGATGACGCCCTATCTCTTCGTTTATGGCTCGTTAATGAGCGGTATCACTTCCCCAATTGCCACTTACCTAAAGACAAATAGTCGTTTTATGGGCGCAGGGTGGGTACAAGGTCGGTTGTACGATATTGGTAATTATCCAGGTCTAATAGCTGATAATGCCACCAAAGCAAAAGTAGTCGGCCACATTTTTCAGCTTCGAAATCTTGAAGAAATGCTTCCCAATTTAGACCATTACGAATGTATCGGTCCCAATTTTCCAGAACCGCACCAATACCGTCGAGCCATTATTTCCGTGAAAACGGCCCATGAGACGCTCTCCTGCTGGGCGTATCTCTACAATTGGGACACCAAAGGTTTGGCACTTATCGAATCGGGCAATTATTTACAATATTTTCGAGACAATCAACGGTATCAAGACTTTGTTCGGTCGCTCAATGATTTTTCTAGAAATGGGTGAGGTTTATGAGGCGAATAAGGTTTATGGGGTTTATGGGGCATGAGTTAGATAAGGTTTATCGGCAAGGTGGCTACCCTATTAACCGCGTCAACCCCGATACCCCTTCTACAAATCATACTCCTTAATTTTTCGATACAGCGTCCGTTCCGAAATGCCCAACTCACTCGCTGCATCCTTCCGTCGGTTTTTATGCTTTTTGAGCGCCTTTTGAATCAATTCTTTTTCGTTGTCCGCTAACGACAAATTCTCTTCTACCTCCACCGAGCGGTCATAGCCGCTGGCAGACGGTGTGTTGTTAAGTAATATTGGGCGGTCTAAATCGGTACTATTACCAGTAGTAGTTTCCTCGTTGTCGTACAAATAATTGTCAAAATTATTTTGGACTTTGGGGCGTTGGGTAAACGTTTCGGGCATTTGGCTCGGCGCCATCAATTGCGGTAGATTCGCCACGTCGGGCATTCGTAAATTATTCGTATTAACCAGTTCGACGACCAGCCGTTTGAGGTCGTTCAAATCTTTTTTCATATCAAAGAGCAATTGGAACATGATTTCGCGCTCTTCCATATTATTGCCCCCTCGGCCATTTTTCTGATTACTGATGCTGGGTAAATTTCGGTTGAGCAAATCGGGCATTATGTCTAATAATTCTTCCGCACCAATCTCTTTTTCCTCGGAAAGAATAGATACTTGCTCGGCGATATTTTTGAGTTGGCGAATATTGCCCGGCCAACCGTAATTTTCCAATAAAATCTGCGCTCGGTCATCAATCCGCACCGCCGAAGTACGGTATTTTTCGGCAAAATCGACGGCAAACTTTCTGAACAAGGGATAAATATCTTCTCGGCGTTCCCGCAAAGGAGGTACAACGATGGGAACAGTATTGAGTCGAAAATACAAATCTTCTCGAAATTTTCCTTTTTTGATGTTTGCTTCCAAATTGACGTTCGTGGCCGCCAAAACGCGCACATCCGTTGTTAACACTTTAGACGAACCTACTCGAATGTATTCCCCCGATTCCAAAATTCTCAATAAAAAAGCCTGCGTTTCGAGTGGCATTTCGCCAATCTCATCCAAGAATATCGTCCCTTTATTATAGGTCTCAAAATAGCCTTTGCGCTCGGTCGTTGCGCCCGTAAAAGCGCCCTTTTCGTGACCGAATAATTCCGAATTAATCGTACCTGCGGGAATGGCGCCACAGTTGATGGCGATAAATTTTTCGTGCTTTCGAGGACTCTGCTGGTGGATAATTCGGGAGAACACTTCCTTACCTACCCCACTCTCCCCCGTTATCAACACCGAAATATCGTTGATGGGCGCTACACGGACGGCGGTACTCAATGCTCGGTCTAGGCCCGGCGACCTGCCGATAATTCCGTAGCGTTGCTTGATGGATTGTAGATTCATGTAGGTGCTATTTTAGAGGCAGCTTGATAGTATTTTTCTGAAATTTTCGAATTTAAAGTACTTTCAGCACTCGAAGTGCTGAAAGGACTAAATTAGCTTTAGAATAAATTCTATTAAGTTGACTCTTGTTTTCGGTTAATTCGGATGCGGTTAAAAGTTGCAGCTTTTTCTTTTTCGGCGTTTTGATAAATCACGTAAATCGCTAAGGGTAAGCCAATGTCACTTCGTGATTTCCCCAAAGGCAATGTGTCAAAGAACCATTTTATCTTCAACAATTACCCCCTTCAAAGTAGCACTCGTCGAATCGTTTACCTTTACAAAAGTATAATCGCCCGGCTTCAATCCAGCTTTTTTAGGAAAAACAATCATCTTATTCTGCGAGTTACGCCCCTTAAATTCCAAATCTGATTTTTTGGAGTCGCCTTCAATTAATACCTTGAAAGTTTTCCCAATATCTGCTTGGTTTCTTTGTCTAGAAATTTTGTTTTGCAAAGCAATAATTTCCTGCAAGCGCCGCTTTTTCACCGCCAAGGGAATGTCGTCTTCGTACTTTCTTGCCGCCAACGTCCCCGGCCTTTCCGAGTAGAAAAACATGTAGGACATGCTGTATTTGGCGTAGTCGATAATGCTCAAGGTATCTTGGTGTTCTTCCTCCGTTTCGGTACAAAATCCCGTGATGATATCCGAAGAAATGGCGCAATCAGGGATGATTTCGTGAATTCTATCCACTTTTGCTTCGTACCAAGGCCGGTCGTAGGTTCGATTCATCAACTTTAGGACTCGACTATTGCCCGATTGCACGGGTAAGTGGATGTACTTGCAGATATTTTCGTAGTCTCGAATGGCGTACAACACGTCGTCCGTAATATCTTTCGGATGAGAGGTCGAAAATCGAACCCGTAAATCGGGCGATACTTCGGCGACCATTACCAATAATTCAGCAAACGAGACGTTTTCCTGCATTTCGGGATTCTCCCATTTGTAAGAATCCACGTTTTGCCC
The DNA here is from genome assembly GCA_039024375.1 of Bacteroidota bacterium. Lineage (GTDB taxonomy): Bacteria > Bacteroidota > Bacteroidia > Chitinophagales > Saprospiraceae > JAFMDF01. Next base: position 2,106 of record JBCCQK010000449.1, on the reverse strand, counting down.
CAATAAGGTCACTTCTCGATACCCTCTTTCGTATAAATTGGTGGCTTCGGCAACGATAGTAAACGCATTTCGACTGCGTTCTCGACCCCGCGTGTAAGGCACCACACAGAAGGAACACATATTGTCACAACCTCGCATGATGGAAATAAACGCCGAAACGCCGTTGGAATCCAAGCGCATCGGACTAATATCAGCGTAGGTTTCTTCTCGGGACAAAAAGACGTTCACCCCTTTGTGGCCTTCTTCCGCCCCCGCTACCAAAGCGGGTAAATCACGGTACGCATCGGGACCAACCACAATATCGACTAGCTTCTCCTCGTCCAAAAACTTCTTCTTTAGCCGTTCGGCCATACAGCCCAATACGCCCACTAACATGCCCGGTCGTTGCTGTTTGACCTTATCAAAAATGCGCAATCGCTTACGCACCGTCTGTTCCGCTTTTTCTCGAATCGAACAGGTATTTATCAGAATCAAATCCGACGCTTCCATGTTTCTCGTCGGGCTAAATCCCGCTTCGCCCAGTATCGATGCAACGATTTCGCTATCGCTAAAGTTCATCTGACAGCCGTAGCTTTCGATGTAGAACTTTTTACCGTCGGGGGCTGTTCCTTCTTGGAAAAAAACTTCGCCTTGCTTCGACTCGTCTATCTTTTTTACAACACCTTCTAAGGTCGAGTTATCATTATACATAATCGTAATTTTGATGGCTTCTTTACATAAATGATAGATGATAAGTGATGAATGATTTAGTTCGTGCTAACTGACGAACTATTATCAAGTCAACTAAAAATTATCCATCAGATTAATTATATTTAGCAGCCACATCACTGAATGACTTACTTTTTTTGCGAAGGCAAAGATACCACTTTTTTAAAGTTAAAGTGACAATCTGTCAGTTAAAACAATTACTTTTATCCAAAAAAACGATGACTAAGACTTATCAAATAGAAGGAATGACTTGCGGTGGCTGCGTGGCTAAAGTAAAAAAGGGATTGGAAAGCCTTCCGTCGGTGAGTTCCGCCGATATTCAATTGGCGTTTCCGCAGGGTCAACTACAATTACAACAGCCCGTGGCCACGAGTGACTTACAGGCGGCCATTGGTAAATATCCTATCCAAGAAATCGTCAGCGAACCCATAGTAACAGTGACGGACCCGTTGCCTAAAATCTCCGTGACCACCTACAAGCCTTTAATTTTAATTATTGCTTTTATCACGGGAACGACACTGCTGGCGCAATACCCGTTCAACAATTTTTCGTGGATGTTGTGGATGCGGCATTTCATGGCGGGTTTCTTTTTAGTGTTCGCCTTTTTCAAATTACTCAACCTCGAAGGCTTTGCGACCAGCTATCGGATGTACGACCTCGTTGCCGAACGGTGGCACGGTTGGGGCTACGTTTACCCCTTCGTGGAATTGGGGCTAGGCATTTTGTACTTAACCAACATTGCGCCCATTTTTACGAATTGGGTGACACTCGTTGTTTTGGGAGTGAGTAGTATTGGCGTCATTAAAAGTAACTTGGACAATAGGAAAATCAAGTGTGCCTGCTTGGGCGATGTGTTTAATTTGCCGATGAGTACGGTAACGATTGTGGAGGATTTAACGATGGTGGCGATGGCGGCGGGGATGCTGATTTGGCTTTTAGCTAATTAGCACTGTTTTTTTTACCATAAAGTCTATACAGTTCATGGAGTTCATAAAGTTTTTTCGAGCGGTAGTATTGACGATTTCGAGCAGTAGCATTGACGATTTTGACCGTTTAGGTTTTTCTGATGTAGGATGGCTATTTGTTACTTTGGATTAGGAGTTATAACTGTCCCGTGTACCGTTGACCGTAAACCGTGTACCTTTTTACCGTTACTCAATTCCATCCAAAATCACTACCAACCTTTCAACATTCTATATTGTTATTTCGAGCAAAATTCATTTTTGTAAATAGACTACTGGAATCTCAACAATACGTTGAAATGTTAAAATATAAAAGTCGAAATTATTTTTTTATAAACTGTTTTTGATAATTTATTGATATACAACGAACGAACACATATAAGTTTAGGCAGAATGAAAAAAAGGCTCAATTTGTTAAATTTTTAATAAGTCCGTC
>JBCCQK010000448.1:0-7156 GCA_039024375.1 Bacteroidota bacterium | reverse complement strand
TTTACAACTTGCGTTAGCCCTTGATTTTGTTGATATTATCCAAATTTAGGTAATATAGATGGTAGTATATTTATATTAAAAAGTAATATAGATGGTAGTGACGTACATACTTTAGGTAATAAACTTGGTAATCAAAAGTAATAAACTTGGTAGTAGTTCTAATAGTAACTATTTGCAAAAAGTAATATTACCTTTTGGATGTTATTACTTTTTAATTACCTTTGGCTTATGAAGAAGAAAACGCACGATATTGTCAGGCTTGACGATAGACTAGTCTATCATGGTTCCTATAACCTTTCTGCCAAAGCCATCAAGATTATCTTCTATGTAATTGCCAAATACATAAATCCTAAAGATACAGATAAGTCCTTACCTATCATAGACATACCGCTAAGAGAAATTGCAGTTGCTATTACGGAAACAGATATTGATAAAAAGAATAATTGGTCTGGTTCTTTATATAAGTCAATCAACGAAGTGTGTGAGGAAATGAGTAATACGCAAATCAAGTTTAATTCAGATGTGGAAGTCGATGGACTTAAACTCAAAGGGTATATCAATTTGTGTTCTGTCTTTCCACGAATGATTGACGGAGAAAAACATATCTCTTTTGGATTCGACCCGTTTATGGCGCAATTCCTTTTTGGTCTAACAAAATATGTACTTACTTATCGTCCAGAGGTAAATCGACTAAAGAGTGGCTATTCTATTCGGTTGTTTCAAATGCTGAAAGGACATGCTCGGAAAAAATCTAAATTTGGTGCAAAGGTTTTCAGGGAAACTTATAGCGTAGAAAATCTAAGATTCTTGTTTAATGTTGGAAATGCCTATGCTGAATTTAAGCACTTCAATAATTTGGTCATCAAAAAATGTATCAAGGAAATAAATGCTAATACCACTATCAAGATACTGAACGTAAACAAAATGAAGAAAGGAGGGGCGAGAACAACGAGCCACCTAGAATTTGTATTTACGGAACAAGAGCCTAACGAAGAACTCTTGATAACGGATAATAATAGTAATAAAGGTTTTGTACCGAAAGAATCGGATATAGATAAATTGAGCGTTGCCGAACTTCAAGCCTATGAGTTATTGGTCGAGTTTGGCGTAATTGAAGGGATTGCCTATCGAAAAATCTTACCCGAAATTAAAGGAAGTGAATCAGAAGGGTTTGAGGATTACTTTATTAAGTTCTGTTTAGGTCATTTTAAGAAATGGTCAAAGAATCAAGATAACCCAAAAAAGGCGGCAGCTACCTTCGTTAATTGGTGGACTAAGAATGAGATTTTTGATGTAACAAGTGATGTTTGGACAATGGCCAACGAGCAAATTGTGCAGCAGAAAAAGAAATTGATGAACAAAAAACCAGATGCTTATCAGAATAGGATGATTGCTAAGGATATGACTTATAAGGAGTTTTCGGAATGGTGGAAAGAACAAGAGGGGAATGTTGAGGAGCGACAAAAAAGTGATTTAGACTTTGAAGTGAAATAGGAAATTGAAAGAGAATTAATGATTTTGAAAAGTCTTGCACTTTTTGTAAGACACTTTTATTTATGTACCATTTTACTTTTTTGTAATTTTTTAACTAAGAAATTAACAAATGAGTAAAAAATATCTTAATAATATTATTTTTTCAAAATCAAGAGGATATTTGAGCAATACAACAACCTATAATCTCTTGGGCTACTTCTTTCCTAAGTTGTCCATCTTCTTCCATGTCAGTAATCCAATTCTTGCAATCAAGAACCCGTATTGGACTAAAAAACACTTGATTGATAACCAGACTTGCATTTTGAACGAAGGAGAGAAGAATATCCTCACCGCACCAACTGAACCATCGTCGTAAACGCTGCCCAGTCTTCTTCGGGTTCATGCTCCACCGAATCCCTTTCCGAAATATCTCTACGATTGTCCACCTCGGATAAATTGACCACCTTCCCAATCACCATATCGGGTTGGATAAATTTATAATCGTCAAAAGGGGCGGTGCTCACGATGAGTTTAAATATATCCGTCACAGATACGGCATTGGTATCGGTTATTTTCAAATGATGCCTTTTGTCTAAGGTAGTCCAATCCGAATTAGCAGCAGGAAATTGCTCGCATTCAAAAAAGTTATTGATGCCAAATTTTGGGCTAAGATGTACCAGACCAAAATACAAGTCTCTGCCCGATAAATTACGAGCGTCTAATTGGAAGTTAACCGGCTTTTCCCGATAGTCTAGGCGGATGGTGGATTTATTTTCATAGTAACGGTTACTATTTTCATCCAAAAATCTAAAGTTGACTTGACTATGGTTTAGTTGAGTTTCAACATTTTCTAATTGTACCATACGTTCCCATGCTTCTATTTGGGCGACTTTTTTAAGTATATATACGCTGGCTTCCGCACTGCTGCCATGTACGCCGTGGATGATTTTATCGGTCTTGCGATTTTTCAGTAAAATGTATTCGGGATGTAACACTAATTCGTAGGTAGTGCCAATAGGTTCTCGGACGAACTGGCAATACGGTAGTTTGGCTTTTTTAATGCGCTGCTCAAATATGGTTTGAACGGCTGTTGGTGCGTTTAAGTAAACCGTTAAATTGGGAAGGACAGAAATAATTTCTGCTTGAAAATACTGCTTGCTCTTTTCTCTTTCGTGTAAAAAGTCTGGAAAGTCTTCCAACAAGGGCTGACAGTACTCCTCGAATATTTTGGGGACAAGTTGACACGTTTTTAAATGAACGGCCGTAACGCCAACATTACCTAAATGTTGGCGAGGTTGCCCTTCTTGATGAGGGGTATAGATAGCCACTTCCATGGCTTCGATGGCTTGTTCGTCCGTGTCCAATCCATAAATAGCTCCGTGATTCAAACACCAATGACCGTGCTTAAAATGGACCTCAAAGGGTGGGGTAACTTCGGAACGTTCCTTACGCAAAAAGAACCGATAAATATCAAAATTATTGGGTACAGATAATTGCGGATTTTGTTGATGGGTGCGTTTGCGAACGGCTAAATTAACTCGCTCGTACAATTGTCGACAAGAGATTTTTCCAGCGGTATTGGTCAATATTCTCACCAAGTTTTTGGTAAATAAACCGTGACCATTGCTTTCGAGCGCATACTGGTCTCGTTGGCAAGCTACCAAGGCTAGGTCAACATTTTGGGGAACTTCGATGGTCGCCATTTTTTCATAAAAATCATCCTCTGGAAGTAGGTAAGTGGTTAATGGTCTGGGCGTTGTTCTCTTGGGCGTATAACGGGCTGTTAACGTCTCTTCCGCTAAACCATCATCCCTAAAAATAGAATCGGAATGACAAGCATCTACAATAAGGACTACTTCTACACCCGATTTGACCCTGCTGAATAAAGCGGCGATTTCTTTATCTGCCAAGTCGTAATGCCCTTCTGCTGGAATTCGACTGTCGTAACAAACGAGCGTCTCATCGTATTGCTGTGGGTCAAATTTAGCAAATTCGTTGGCCGTTCTTGACCGAGAACCGTGTCCGCTGTAATAAAACAGCACCGTATCGCCTGCTTTTATCGTTGGATTGGTACAGAGATGCGTTTGGAGGGCAACGATAATATTTTCTCTAGTCGCTTGCTCGTTAACCAACGTTTTAATTTGGTCAACTGGGCAGTTGTATTGGTTGGTCAACAAGTTGTATATACTTTGCAGGTCATTAATACAACCTCGTAAGTTTCTTACTTTGGACCTTGGGTCGTAGTCGTTGATGGCGATTAACAGGGCATGTAAGTTATTTTCCATATTATTTGTTTGGTCTAAAATGGCGAAGGTACTACGTATTTTGAAAGATTACTTTCCTAAAAGTTGGTATTTTTATGTAGTCATAATCTAGTACTTGTTTCCAATAATTCAGCAGAATCAAAACTATCGGTACAAAACTGCCAACAAAATAACATACAGTAGAAAGTAAGGGTTTTCAAAATAAAACCCTAAAGATAAGACTAGCGTAACTACTAAAAATTGGATAATTGCTACGGCTCGCTTACGATTTTTTTCCTTACGCAAATTAGCTTTACTACGGTTAAGTAGGTCTTTAACGGAAACAGGCAAACGAGCAACGGTGTACTCATATTTATCAAACAAGGCAATCTCGGTCGCATCGTAGTCGTGCGTTCGCTTTTGAGTAATTAGCCGATGGAGTACTTGCCCTGGTCGATTTGATTGGTGTAAAAGTGTCATTAGCGGAATGCGTAAAAGTTCGTGCCCAAGCGTTAAGTGGTACAAGGAAACTTTATGGTTGATAGTAGGATGGGTGACCAAAAAATACGCCATTAATTGATGGTATATTTCTTTAAAAGAAGGAGCAGCCAAATGAGGATATTGTTTTTCTAATTGCATAATTGTAAAAGGCTTTTCCAATGTTGCACAATCACTCAATATGTTTAGTAAAAGTCCATTTTCGGTCGCTATTGGGTTGACCTTGCGCATCTGTTGTAATAAAAAATTCGTCCATAAAGATTGCTTGTTCATCGTAGCCAATATTGATGCTTGCAGGGTAGGGGAGTTGGGATTGGTAATGACTGCTGCCTTCCAAGCATGGGTAAGCGACCATTGCAAAAATGGACCAACGGGTGAATGGGTATCATTCGTCAAAGTAGTTGCCAATCGAACGGCAAAATCATCTATGATGGTTACTTCCTGATAGTCATTTAGTGTATGCATCCAGTTAGTAATATTGTCATTTTGCAAAGCGTCTAAACGATAAGTGCTAAATGGGACATGAGCTAGTTCCAATGTTGATTTCCAAGGCTGAATAACGGGTTGGGAGATACTTAGCATTACTTTGATGTGCGTACCGAGCATTAGGCATTTTTTCAATAACTGTAGCAATACTTGGTCTAGTTGCCTAAGTTCATCTATTATGATAATGACTGGTTTCGTAGTTGCATTCAACGCTGCTAAAAAAGTAGTTAGCCTAGTTGTGTAATTGTCATTCGTTCCCGTAAAATATTGTACCGTGTACTCCTTTATCAAGCGAGGAAGTAACCCCGCTTTTAGCAAAGATGTTTTTCCAACACCTACTGCGCCGTAAAGTAATAACACAGCAGACTCCTCGGTAGCAGTTAACTTTTCGTATAATTGAAAAATAGCTTGATTTCTGCTACCAAAGACGTGGTATTGTGCTTGGTCGTAAGGGGCTAAGTTTGGAAAAGGTTCGTTGGGAAAAGCTTTTTGGGGGAGCATAGGAAGTTTCCACAATGGATTTTTGCTAGCTTTCAACAAGCTCCATTTACTGGCTTTGGGATAATTGGGATGAACGGTACAACTCCATGCAAAGGAAGTGATTAATTCGGAGTCTCTTTCTCCCACCTCTCGGTTTTGGCCTGTATTCCCCTTTTTTGCTTTGACCAAATTGACAGCTTTCTGAAAAGCATTACCAAGGTCGTCGCCTGCCGCTAATTGTCCGTAAAACCTAACTGCTAATTTTTTTGCGGTATTATCTTGAATCTTTGTCTGCGTACTAATGACTACAGGAACGTTCGATTGGTGCAGCAAGGTAGCTTGTTTCTGGGTCAGGCAGGCATTAAGAAAGACCAATTTTAAGCTATTTTGCGCGCCTAAAAAACTCGCAAATCCATCCGCATAAGCCTTATTTTTTGCTCGATGTTTATCGTCTAATTGTAAGCTGTATTCATTGCCGTGTCCCGCAAAGTGAAAAACGGTAATCCGTCCTTTGTTGGCTTGCTTATTAAATGCGTAGACAATTTTATCTAAATCGGCATCATAAATGATTTCGACTTGGCATAATCCTTTTTCGACAGCTTTCTCTAGAGCTATGCTCACGCCTTCTCGCTCGAGGCGGAGGTTGGCTAGGTATTTTTCTTTGTAGTCGTTGGCGAAGGCTAGGATGATGATTGGGGTGTCTTTATTTGTTCTCATTTATTTTATCGAATAAGTTAATTAGTACTTCTTTTTCTTCAGTAGAGATAAGTTGAAAATTGAAAAGGTAAGGATTAAAATCAGACTCATCATTTTCTAGTTGTATACCTATCTGATAAAATTTACCTGTCTGAATTTGCTCCATCAGATAAGATTTTATAGCGGTTCCTTGTAGTAAATAAGTAGTTTTATCTGGGTCTTCGTTTGTAATGAAAAGAAGCACCTCTCCAATAGACGGAATCTTTTTACCTTTAAAATCAAAAATGTCATTCAGGGACTCTGTACTTCCTGAAGCAAAAATTAGTTCTCCATCATGACTTAAAATATAAATCGACTTAATAGGATAATTTTCAAATATCTGGAAGGAAATAGCAAATTCGTCTAAACTCCAGTAATGAGAATAGTCGCCTATACCAAAATAAATTTTTGGGGAATCTTTACTCGGCGTATCTCCCCCTCTCAATATCGGGGTGCGTCTTCGGTTGGTAAGCGAATTTTGGTTATACCTTAGGAAATTAGCCAAATATTTTGTTGTAGTTGTATCTTCTTCAAAAACTAAACCTTGTGGTCTCGGCTTTGATGGTTTTCTCTTAATTGGACTGAACAGATTTTCCCACCAGCTTTTAGGAGGAAATGATTCAAAGCAATTTTGAATGGATATTTTAGCTTGCGATTTCAATTTAACAACCCCAGTAATTTCTCTAGAGGTCATATTCATAATTGTAAACTCTATCTTTTGTGGGCAGTCTTTACAATAAGGTTGGATAAAAGTATTATTAGTGTCATTAGCCTCGAATATGAATGAACTACTTTCAATTCTTGTTGATGGTATTTTCTTCCTATTTATGATTATGCCTTGAGTATCTATATTGAAAATGACCAAACTATCCATTTCTATTGATTCAACCCAAAAGGTATGTTGAGTAATGCCAGAATAAGTAATCAATACAAATAATATAGTTATCCAATTCTTCATATTTTCGAGAATGACATATCAAACTTACAAACAAAAAGTGGGCTGTTCTACGGTTTATCTAAATTTACTATTTTATGCGTAGCATAAAATCATTATATATGGGTATTCGTGGAAGTGCTTAAATGTATTTATTTGTGTTTGTAAAGAGCAAACACATGATACTTCAAAATAAAGCAAAAGCGTAAACCATTTTCTTTCTGCTGATTTATGGAATTACCATAAATGCAACCTCACTTTTTTCCCATACTAACATAGGAGCAGCAATTCCTAGCGTCAGGAATAA
>JBCCQK010000447.1:0-7159 GCA_039024375.1 Bacteroidota bacterium | reverse complement strand
TTATCACTCATCAACTATCACTCACTGTGGTTAGCGAAGACGTTAAACTTAAACTACGATGAAGAAAACTTTACTCCCCTTAGTAGCGGCTTTTTTATTTTTACCTATTACAGCGCTCTTTGCTAAACAAATAACCATGGAGTCGGCTGCTCGATTGGTTCCGACGGTCATTAAAAGAAACGCCCAATCTAGCTTGAAAAACGCTAGAAGTTTGCGCATTACCGAAAGTTTTGCTAAAAAAACGGATGATGAGACCAATTTTTATGTCTTTAACCTAGCACCAACGGGCTTTGTAATTATTTCGGCCGAAGACCGCTACAATCCAGTCTTAGCCTTTTCGGAAGAAAGTCAACTTATTTTAGAAAACGAAGCGGAATATATTGGCCTTTGGGGGACGCTTTCGCACCACGAAGAACGGATTAATTATATACGAGAAAACAATCTACAACCGAGTTGGACCGTCCAAAGGGAATGGCAAGGACTTCGAAATGGAGATACGGCCTTGAGTCGGTCGAGTGGAGTAGTGATACCACCTTTGACCACCACCAAGTGGAATCAAGGCACGTATTATAACGCCGAATGTCCCGCTAACGAAGACACTGCCGCCAATGGTCCCGACGGTCGGACGTACTGCGGCTGCGGTCCCGTAGCCATGGCTCAATTAATAAAGTACCACGATGCTCCCGTCAATGGAAACGGTAGTAACAGCTATGTTGACCCTGTTTACGGAATACAAAGCGCAGATTTCTGTAATACAACTTATAATTGGGACAATATGCCCGACGAATTGACGGCTCCCAATGCCGACGTGGCTAAATTGATTTATCATGCGGGGGTCGCTACCTACACGTATTACAGCACGGATTATACAGAAACGTACATCAGTTATATGCGAGACGCTTTTGTCAACTACTTTGGGTTTGACCAATCGGCCAATTGGTTCTACGATGCGAATGGTGACTTTCACTGGGTAGCTAAGAACGACTTGGACCGAGGACGTCCGCTACTGTTATCGGGTGTTTCGATTTACGGTGGTGCTCACACTTGGGTGGCGGACGGTTACGGCTATTTTTCTGCGGACGACAGTGAGGGGTCGGACGAATATTTTCACTACAATTGGGGCTGGGGTGGAAGCAATAATGGTTGGTTTTTAAATACGGACGAATCGTGGTTTCCCCGTGCGGATGATACGACCAATGTAGAAATTACTTACTATTTTGACCGCTACGTAGTGCAAAATTTGTTTCCCGCCGAAGGTTGTCAACCTCCCGAGCGAACTTACACGTCGGGAGCGGAAAACTCGTCTATTTACTTAAATGTGCAGTACTATTCGGGCGAACAAGACATTTCGTTTCGCTACCGAAAAATGGGAACCGATGAATGGACCACCACCGAAGCGACGAACGATTATTTTCAATTAATTAATAATTTAGAAACGGCTTCGGAGTACGAATATCAAGCCCGTCGTAAGTGCTGTCCAAATGATTGGTCGCCCTACAGCGAATCTCAAACGTTCACCACGGCGGGGTTTGTGCCTTGTACCCCTTTAGCGGCTTCGGGAATGTCGGTAAGCAGTATCACTGATAATAATGGATATGTTTACACGGTTCAACCTTTTGGGGCCGTTCTTAATAAATTCCGTTATCGACCCGTCGGTACGGATACTTGGATTACGACCCACGAATCGACGCTTTACTACCGCTATTTGAGTGACCTACAAGCGGGAACGACTTACGAAGTGCAGGTGACTCAACAATGTAGCAACGGCGCATTTGCTAGTTATTCGGACTCTTTTACTTTTATGACTACGGGGACGGCGGCGCCCGATTCGGGAGAAACAGAGACCGATACTGATTGTCCCGCCGTAGATGGTACTTCGATTACAACGAGTAGCATCAGCGACAATAATGCCTACGTCTACACACCCCAACCTTTTGGAGCGACGCTCAATCAATTTCGCTATCGGCCCGAAAACGCAGATAATTGGATTACCACCGACGAATCGACTTTGTACTATCGTTATTTGAGCAATTTGCGGGCAGGTACCACCTACGAAGTGCAAGTTCGGCAGCAATGTAGTGATGGTAGTTATTCCAAATTTTCCAACTCTTTCTCGTTTATGACCACGGGTACAAGCAGCGGAATGATGGATGATGACGATGGAGAGACGGACGAAGTGGAAGTAGTTACTTCATCGGATTGTCAACCCGTATTGGCGGAACAACTAACCACTAGTAGCACCACGCAAAATAACTCGTATGTTTACACCCCACAACCGCTCGGGGCGACGAATAATCAATTTCGTTATCGACCCATTGGTGCAGCGGATTGGGCGACAACTGATATTTCAACTTTATATTATCGGTATTTGAGTAGCTTAATGGCAGGAATGACCTACGAATTTCAGGTAAGACAAGAATGTAGCACTAACAGCTGGTCAAAATTCTCGGAATCGGGCTTTTTTACGACAACTGGAGATAGCGGTATGCGGATTGTTAATACTTCAAAAAGTAGTACACCACTTTCTTTACAAGAGGTAAGTGAAATGACCAATTTCTCCAGACCGATAATGGGACTTTTTCCAAATCCAGCGACGAGTCAAGTCGCACTTTTTACCGAAGCTAACTTTTATGATAACGACCAAGTTAATGTGATAGATAGACTGGGCAGGAACGTGAAAACGCTACGGTTAAACGGTCAACAAAAAGAGTTGCGACTAGATATTTCCGATTTAGAGGCAGGTTTATACTGGGTGCAATGGCAATCGCAAAAGGGAAGTCAGGCGCTTAAGCTGGTAAAAAACTAGGGGGTAATTGATGCAGAAAAAACGGGTCGGATACTTTCAATAATGTTCGACCCGTAGATTCTAATTGTAAGTTTTCTGATTGTAACGTTTTGCGCATAGCTGGATTCAATAGGAACACGGATTTAACGGATAAAACAGATTGAAAAGGATTTCTTAGCTCTCTTAAGTTGCTAATTTTCAGAATGAAAAAATTCAGCAATCCGTTTTAATCCTTCTAATCCGTTAAATTCGTGTTCCTACTAGGCTAAAATTAGAACTACGCAATCTGTTATAATCAGTAAGTTTTAGTCTGCTTCCGCCAACTCCAACTTTCCTCTTTTGGCCATCTTTTTCAATTTTTTATCGTAAGTTCTCAATGTTGTTCAGGATTACTGTATAACTTCCCGCCGTGCCCGTCCGGGTTATTCAGTAAATTGGTGACTAAATTTATCCAGTAATGGGAAATTACTGGATAATCCATACGACCATTGAGAACTTACTTTTTATCGGCAAAAAATGGCGACTTCCACTTTTCGATTCTTCTGTCGGCCAACTTGTGTTGTATTGTCCGAAACAGGCATGGCTTCCCCGTAACCTTCAATGGTAAACCCATTTAGAATAAAATTTATTAGCCTACATTTTTTTTGGCGCCAATCTGTAACTACTTAGGTCTTGTGGCTTTATGGCAGTCTACTAATGGGATAAAGTTTTGTTTAAATAAAGTACTTTTCTGGTCAAAACAGACGCAACCGTAAAACCAGAATACCAAAATACCATAGCACCTAAGTAATTACGCCAATCCTATAAAGTGTACTTTAGGTGCATAGGATTCTTGTAGTAAGCTAACAATCTGCGAATAATAATCGGGTTGGCTTAAAAAATTAATGCCTTCCATGTCTAGTACCAGTACAGGAAAAGCAGGCTTCGTTTTAAAGAAATTGAAATAAGCTCTTTCGACCTTTTCTAGGTAGCTGTCTTGAATGTCTGTTTCCATCGCTCGGCCCCTGTGGGCGATATATTGCTTCAGTTCGGGGATAGGGCGGTGCAAATAAACCAAAATGTCAGGATTGGGAAATCGGGCGTTGAGCGTATGAAAGAGTTGTTGAAAAAGGCGTTTTTCTTCGGTGAGTAGGTTGCTATCGGCAAACAAAAGGGTTTTTAAAAAAAAGTAATCGGCGATAGTATTTTGTTGAAAAAGGTCGGTGCTTGCGTAATACGTTTGGAGTTGTTTGTAGCGTTCGGTCATAAAAAACAGCTCGACTTGGAAGGCGTAGCGTTCGGGGTTTTTATAAAAAAGCGGTAAGAACGGATTGTCGGTGAATTGCTCCAATATCAGGCGATAATCGAAATCTTTGGCTAGCATTCCGCTAAGTGTTGTTTTCCCCGCCCCAATGTTCCCCTCGATGGCGATGTAGCTGTAGTTCAGTTGTTTAGGCAATTTGAAATGATTAGTTTGATTCTATTTTGGGTAATCTTCGGGTGAATGGGGTTGATAAGGTGAATAAGGTTAATCGGGCTGATGGGGTATATAAGGTGCGTTCCTGATAAACTTGATTGGCCTGATAAACCTCATACCCCCCGCCTTACAAACCATGCTTCTCCATTCGACGATACAGCGATTGCCGAGTAATTCCTAACTCGTCCGCCGCTTTACTCACGTTTCCTTTGTGCTTATTCAGCGCCTTATTGATGGCTTGCCGTTCCACTTCTTCCAAATTGAAGCTATCTACTTTAATACCGTCACCGTTGGAGGATGGTGCCGCTTCTTGAAACAAGAAGTCGTCTTTTTGCAGAACGTTCCCTTCTGCCAGAATAATGGCTCTTTCCACGGCGTGACGCAGTTCTCGAATATTGCCTGGCCAATGATAATTGAGTAGTTTCGCTAACGTTTCCTTCGCAAATTTCATGGAGGGCTTTTGGTACTTCTTGCTGTAAATTTTCAAAAAGTGCTTGGCTAGAAGCGGAATATCCTCACCCCGTTCGGCTAAACTTGGCAGCCGCAACTCGACGGTATTGATTCGGTATAATAAATCCTGTCGGAAAGTACCCTCTTTCACCATTTCGTAGAGCGGCATGTTCGTCGCGCAGACTAAGCGAATATTAATTTTGGTGGGGCGATGCTCCCCAATTTTTCGGACGGTTCGGGTTTGTAGAGCGGAGAGCAATTTAGCTTGTAGCGGCAGCGAAAGATTGCCGATTTCATCCAAAAATAGGGTTCCACCATTGGCAGCTTCGAACCGACCGATTCGGTCTTCGTAAGCATCCGTAAAGGACCCTTTTTTGTGACCAAATAGTTCGCTTTCGAATAAGGATTCGGGAACGGCCCCTAAATCCACGGAGACAAACACTTTATCTGCCCGCTCCGACTGTCGGTGTATTTCTCTCGCAATCAATTCTTTGCCCGTTCCGTTAGCACCCAATACTAAAATGTTGGCATCGGTTTTACTGACTTTTCCAACCGTATTTAAGGTTCGCTGAATGGGTTCGGATTCACCGATGATTTGGCTGTATTGTTGGTCAATATCTACGCTCAAATTACTTACCTCGGCCGCAGGTTGCGTGGCTTCGGGGTTGCGCTTTTTATCGTAGGCGGTATTAACGGTCTCAAGTAGTTTCTCGTTTTTCCAAGGCTTTAAAACAAAATCCGAAGCCCCCGCTTTGAGGGCTTTTACGGCGGTGTTGACGTCCCCATAGGCCGTTATCATGATGACCTGCGTGTCGGGACTCAGTTCTCTGACCTTCGTTAGCCAAGTGATACCATCTTCGCCCGAAGTGTCCCCTTGCCGAAAGTTCATATCCAGTAAAACAACGTCAAAATCGAATTGTCGGAGCAGTCGAGGTATATAGTGTGGATTCGGTTCGGCTTTGACAAAAGTGTAGTGCTGTTTTAAAAAAATACGAAGGGTTAGGAGAATGTCCGCTTCGTCGTCAATGATTAAAATTTTCCCTTCTTTCTTCATGTACGAGGTGATTTACTAAAATTTGCATCTAAGTTAAGCAAAACTGTCCACATTCGGACAATGATTGTACTATTACGGACATGAAAAAAATGGAAAAGTTGCAGTAGTCTTTCTTAAATTACTGATAGTCAAGATATTGTGTTTTTGGCACAGCTATTTCAATTGGCTTAGTAACTTGTAAAAAGCCAAAATTTAAGATTTACAAAACACAAGTAAGTTCTCATTAGATAAATTTATATATTATTCAGTATGGATAAGAAAATAGAAAAAAAAGGAATTGGATGGCAGAAGATTGTCCTGGCCGTTGCGGTACTACTGGGTTTAGGTTTTGCGGGAAATAGCTACATTAAAAACATTGGTGTTTCGAAGTTGAATGTGGAGGCCAACCGCCTTCTAGTTGATACCATTCATCAAGGCGTTTTTCAAGAATTTATTCCCATTACGGGAGTGGTAGAACCCATCAAGACGGTTTTTATTGACGCCGTAGAAGGAGGTAGAATCGAGGAGATTTTCGTAGAAGATGGAACGATGCTGGAAAAAGGTCAAAAAATCATGCAATTGTCCAATCCCAATTTGCAGTTGAATTATCTGCAATCCGAAGGACAAATTATGAACCAAATCAATCAGCTAGAGAACCTAAAACTCAATCGAGAGCAACAAAGTTTGAACCTACGAGAGCAGGCCCTAGATGTGGAGTTTCGAATCGATTTATTGTCAAAAAGAACGGCGAGAAACAAAGCTCTTTTTAAGGACGATGTGATTGCCCAAGTAGATTACGAAGAAACGCAAGACGAGTACGAACATTTGCTGCGAAGGAGAAAGTTGCTAAGCGAAGTCATCCGTCGAGATAGTTTATCGCAGTTAGCGCAAGAGAATCAGTTGGAGACTTCCGTCGATTTGATGCGTCGAAATTTGAATATTAGCAAGCAAAGCTTAGAAAACCTACTAATTCGTTCCCCCATATCGGGACAGCTATCGGGTATGGATTCTGAAATCGGAGAGTTGATTAATCAGGGGGGGAGAATAGCCCAATTGGACGACTTGCGCAACTTCAAAGTACGTGGAAGAATTGATGAATTTTACATCACACGCATCTTTTTGAATCAAAAAGCCTTCGCTAGCGCCTTTGCTAGCAGCCTTCGCTAGCGAAAAAAATATGGGAGCATCCGAGCAATTGCTGTTGGAGAAACTCAGCTTAGGCTGTCCGCTAAATGCGCTTCGAAAGTTTTGACCCACAACTTGGCTAAGAATTTTCACCCCATCAGTTAGGAGCTAGCATGCCGAACGGAGCTGAAGCAGCTGCCCATGTTGCTAGCGCCTTTTTATCCACCGCTCGTGAGGTTGAATTTTTTTTAAATTCATACTGGTCTTCAAAAATGCCTTCTACTCATTGAGAAGGGACGCTGTCGCCGAC
>JBCCQK010000446.1:0-7163 GCA_039024375.1 Bacteroidota bacterium | reverse complement strand
CTGAAAGTTAATTTGGAAGCATGAAATTCCGCTTTGTAAAAAAAGTATCTAAACTTTAGTATTCAGGATATTCGTCAAAGCTGCGCTCGAAAAAAAACTTTATGTGCTTTATGAACTTTATCCTCTTTATGGTAGAAAAAATTATTGAGCAAGCATGGTCTGCAATTGCTCTAAGTCCTGTTGCCCAAATTGCGCTTCCGCAAAAACTTTATCGTAATAAACCTGCTGTAGCTTATCGTGAAAAGCGTACATATTTTGTACAAAGCGTAAGTGGCTGGCTCGATTGGTGTCAGAAATAGTGGATAAATGTTCGTGTACCATCGCCGCAGGAGCGAGCCATTCCCATTTTTTCAACAGAGCATTACGCTTTTGCACTTGCTGTTCAAAGGCGGCTTTTTGGTCGTTGGCGGCTTCGTCCAATACGGTAAAACTGGCGTAATACCACTTATTAAAATTGGTCGTATCCCCTTGATTGTATTGTGGATTTTCTTGATAAAATTTATCAAAAACGAAAGATTTGGCAGATTCCCAATTTTGGTCATTGACGTTTCTCACAGTATGAATCACCTCCGACCGATTGGGCAGGGGCGTGCTATTGGAAACTGTTAGATTTATCAAAGCGGGCGTGATTAAAGTGAAAATCAGCCAGACACCTAGTCCCAGCATGGCACTCAAAGCAGAACTACGTTTTAGAGCGACAATACCCGCCATTAATCCTGCCCACAAGAGCGTATAGGCAGAAATAGCCGTTAACCATTGACCAAATAAGGCAAGGTTATCAAGAATCGAAATACCTTGTAAGAGAAAACCTAGCGTTAGCAAAGATGCGCCTACACCCCATACAATAAATAATCGAAGCAGTACTTTGCTCCACAAAATGGTATTGAGGCTAACGGGTTGTGCTTGTAACAAGGATAAAGTACCGCCTTCTTTTTCAGCGGCGTACAAATCGTAGAAAAGCGCAATTAATAATAATGGTAATAAAAAGGTAAAGACGTAGGATAAGTCAAAGTTACCCGTCAATAATTTCATAGGATTGGCCAATTCACCTACATTTACCTGTCTCGCTAAATCGGTAACGTTAAAGCCGTAGTAGACGGGAAATAAATCGCGCTGTCCTAAACAAAGTCCCGCCAAGGGAGGGGCTTCGTTGGTTACGTAATAGGTAAAATGTTTAGTCCAACCAACACCCGTTGGTGAAACTGCCAGTTGATATTTGGCCTTATTTTCAGCAGTAGTGGTATCTAAAGTCGTTGCTTTTAATAACTCGGCAAATTGTTGTTGCTCGTACTCCTGTACGGCGGCCATTCGAGTCGTCTGCTTTTCTACTTCAAATTTGCCAAAGTAAATACCGTAAATGCCCGCCGCAAAAAAGACTAATAGTAAGGCTTTGAGCGTAGCACTCCGACCGAGATTTTTCCATTCAAATTTTAGTATGTGGAGTATATTTTTCATGATTTTTTTTGGTTTCGTTCAAATCAAGGGGTAACGGGAAGTTACCCCTTGATAAGACTTCATTACCTCGTGACTTCTCGTCACGGGGTAATTTTATCACCTGCTATAACTTTGATATTTTTGGCGCAGCAATCATCGCAAAAGACCAAAGTCCAAATAGCCAAGTGGCTAAGGCCACAATGCTGTGCCATTGATTGGCTAAGAGCGTTTGGATGTTGGGTAACTCGTAGCTAAAAGGCTCAATACTCGCCCACATTTCTTCCCCGACTTTATAATCTCCGTAAGCCACGCCTCGTTTGTGATTAACTTCCATATCCTTATTCATCTTTTTGACAAAAGCCCGGCGATAATTTTCAGCAGCTTTCGCAAAAGTGACGTGGTGGTAAAAATCGGTGCCTGCCAAAGCCATTGACAAATTGCGCACCGCCAAAAAAGGATTCACAAAACCTGCCCATTCGGACAGGCGATTTTGTTGCTTGAAAATATGTTCGATTTTAGAAAACTCTTGGTCGTACACTTGGTCGGTGTATTCTTCGCCCGCTTGCATGGCAATGCCACTCCAATTGACGGGTAATTCTTCGATGGAAGTTGCATTGTATTGGTCGAGTACTTCCTGCTTGAGCGAAGCCAAGCGACTATCTGAAGGGTTGTGTCCGTCAATCCCGTTTTTGACTAAGGTTTTAATCGTTTTTTTGAACTCAAATTGGGAAGGTGTTGGGTAGATTTTATCGGCTAAATTGGTCGTTGCTTTGGGTACGATAATGCAAGCGGCAATCCATAAGCCAAGTAGGGTCAAGAGCGAGAAACTAGAACTTTTGGCGAAAGCCGAAATCAAGACACACAAAAAGACAAAGACCAAAAAGTAGAGTGCGTAGCTCGCCGTTAAGGCCATAAACTTAGCGTTGACGCTAGGGTCTGATTGTGCCGCCTCTTGGTTTAATAGAAAGTAGGCTAGTAGAATAATGGGCAGGAAAACTCCCAAAACCATCGCATAAGTGCCCCAAACTTTACCCATCACTAATTGGCGCATCGAAATGCCTTGGGCGTGCAGCAATTTGAGTGTTCCTTCTTCTCGTTCTCTGCTAAAAATATTGAACGTTAAGAAAATAATGAGTAACGGCAATAATACTTGCAGTACCAAAGCGGCGGTCATTTCACCAAAGCGAGTCATGCCATTGCTGTCTTGGGCAGCACTAAATAACACTTCGTTTTGCTTGTGCGCTTCCAAAAAGACGGACACGCCCGTGTAATTATCCAAACCTATATCCAAAAAACTCAACGCAGGTTTAGGTTTGAAGGCAAATTGCCCAAAATGCGCCGCACTGTGCGGGTGCTTGTTGCCTTGGTTGACCCATTTATCGTACATTTCTGCCTGCGCCTCGGCTCGTTGCTGTTGTATTTGCTGCTGTCCTTGTCGCCCAATGAGAACGGCAATGAGCATTAAACTTAACAAAAAAATGCCCGCAAATTGGATGCGCACATCCCGTAAGGCGGTGGTTATCTCTTTTTTAATGATTAGCTGCTGCATGCGTATCGGTTTTCATCGTTTCTAAATACAATTTCTCCAATTCGGTCAACTTGATTTCATCACTTTTTAGCGAGTGAATCAAATGCCCTTCTTTCATAATGCCGATATGCGTACCTGTCTCTTTCGCACGAAACAGGTCGTGGGTCGCCATCAAAATGGCCACGTTATTCTCTCGCATTTGGCGCAATAATTGGGCAAAGTCGTTACTGGCTTGTGGGTCTAAACCCGAAGTGGGTTCATCCAATAGTAGATTGTCCGCCTTTTTAGCTTTGGCAATGGCAATGCCTACTTTTTGGCGCATTCCTTTAGAATATTGAGAGACTCGTTTGTTGATGGCAGCGGTCTGTAAACCAACGGATTGCAGCAGTTGGGTAGCCGTTCCTTTATCGGGTTGCTCGCCGCCTAAGCCTGCAAAAAACTGCAAATTTTCTAGCCCAGTTAAATTCCCGTAGAGGTTCAAATTTTCGGGAATGTAGGCGAGGTGCTTTTTGGTCGCTTGCGCCTGTTTACTCACTTCCAAATCGTTGATGAATACCTTGCCCGAAGTGGGTTGGATGAAGTTCATAAACAAATTGATAGTAGTGGTTTTACCCGCTCCGTTGGCGCCGAGCAGGCAGAATATTTCGCCTGGCTTGACGGTCAGATTAAGCATATCCAAGGCGAATTGGTCGCCGTATTTTTTGGTGAGGTCGGTAGTTTGTAGCATCTTTTTTGATTGATTGTTTGTTGAAATCTATGTAAAACAAATCTTGAGCTGTGCTATTTGCAATAGCATATATATACCCAGTATTTTGGCAACTACGTTACGGTGGCGTTTCGCAACTCGGAGCGTTACGTTATGTGGGCTGTCAAATACCATTTATTTGTTCTCGAAAATCTTATGGTTTATTGTAAAAAGGAAGTTACCCAATCGGTGGTGGATGGAAAATATCGTCAGAAAAAGGCTCTTCTAGCACATAGGGTTCAACAAAACTAATTTGGTTGGTAAGGCCGAGGAATAGTGATTTTACAGTTGGGTGTTCACTTAGGCATGTCTTTAACTCGTAATAATCCGTAAAAATTGATTTTGGTGGGTTAAGCTGATTTGGTTGCTGGTGCACTAATTGATGAATGTGCGTACAATCGGCTAAATCGTGCGAATGGTTTTTAGCGTCATCAAGGCAAAAAGTGTGCGTATGCGGAATTAAATGGTGCAATACGTGTATTCCATTCCAGAGAACTGGAGACAGTATCAATAGTAATAATATGATGGGTGACCCTCTGCGCATAGCGGGTGTAAAAGTAGCAATAGTTTGCAGTAAGTGCAACAGTGTTGCAAAAATAACTTTTAGGGGTATTTCTATTATTGCGCTTAGGAACGAGGGATAAATAACTTTTACGATTTAGAACGAGCTATTTTTTCTAGGAAGTATAAAGTAAAAAGAGCCGTTTGTAAACGTAAAACTTATTTGTGCGTCGTTCCCTACTTATTGTCCTTGAAGAAAATGTAAGCTCTTAGTGGCTGCTACTTCCCAAGAATAACTATTATCCGTTAGTGATTTTTGTCCTCCATCTAACAATCTTTTCAACGTTTTTGGGTGGCTTCCTAAATGCAGTAATTGCTGAACTAAGGCCGATATTTCTGAAAAGATAAATCCATTTACTCCTTCTGTAATGTGCTGCTTAATATTCCCTCCTCGCATAGCTAAGATAGGCAAACCAAAAGCTTTGGCTTCTTGTAGCGCCATCCCATAGGTTTCCATCAAAGATGTAGAAATAAATAAGTTTGATTGTTGGTAGAAAGCAGATATTCGGTTGGGCGGAACTGCCCCGTGAACTCGAACAATTTCCTCCAATTGGGCGTCGGTTAGTAGCTTTTGACACTGTTGTGTATAAGCGGGCTCTAGATGTTGAGCACCGACTAAATGAATGGTGGTAGCTTGTTCTTTTAGCAATAGTACTTTTAGTGCTAAAGTTTCCAAAAAAGTTAAAATTCCTTTTCGCTTGACCCAGTTAGCTACTAGCAACGCATTTATTGGGGCAGGTTGCCGAACGGAGGAAGATACAACTGAAAAGGTCAATGCAGGGGGAATAGTTATTATTGGCTGGGACAGTCCATTGCGTTGGAGATAGTTGGTAGTGTAGGCACTTGTGGTCATAAATCCGTCCACCCACTGGAGGACCGTCTTTTCCTCTTGCAGGAATACCGTTTGGCTTGATTTCCCTTCTGGTGGAAAAAGACTTTTCAGATGATGTACCAACAGGTAGGAGCGTCCATTACTTTGTCGTTTGGAAAGTTCGGTGAGTTGAGGCAAATAAAGGGTGTCGAAAATATAGACTGCATCGGATAGATAGGGGTTTTTCTTAAAAAAGTCCCAAGTCAAAGCGTGAACCGTAGCGCCCAATTTGCGCAATGCGAAAAGGAAATTTTGATTGTAGATATTACCGCCAGAAGGAAAACTATTTGGGTCGGGGATGACAAAATATACGGGAACCTTCATGTTCATACTAGGGGTTCGAGTTATAAGTAGTTGACCGTTTCGAAATAGGAAAAAGGTTTGATAGTCAGCACTTTGTTTAACTAGTCACTGGTCAACTAATCACTAATCACTACAATAGGGCAAATAGAGTTACTCGGCTAATATTTCCTCTTTCTCTCCAAGTCCATCCACTTTGAAAAATTTCTTACCTTGGACTAGAAGTGCTTGACTCGTGGTCGAGTTTTTTTGGTCGCCGTGTTTCACATCGGTTCGGATGACTTTTCCGTTGAAATCAAAAGAAATTTCGTGAGCAATCGTATGACCAATAGTAATGTGGTTCACTTTGTAGCGTTTTAGCGCCTTGTCAATTTCTTCCGCTGTACATTTTTTGTAGTAATTTCGGTAGGCGGAGGCCATTCCCCGGAACCAGAGCGGCCCGTGGCTAGCAAATAAAAAATCTTCGTCCATTTTATCGAAGGGGTCACGGGCGGGGCCATTTTGTAGGCGTCTCCGTACGATACTATTCACTTGTTCAATCGTAAAATTAGTAGCCGCCATTTCGGGACTAATTCCACCGTGAACAAACAAAATATCCCCAATTTTTTCCATCGTATTTTTGGATTTCATCCATCGTACTAGTTCTTGGTCGTCGGACATTAAGTCCGAATAGGCGGCTTCGGCATCTTGCTTTCCAGATAGTTTCTTTGCCAATTTTAGGTACTTTTTATCTACGTAATCCGTCTTTCCCTGCAAGTTGAGTATTTCGTGATTGCCCAAAATAAAATGCACCACGCCACCTTTTTGTGCAGCGGCTTGTTCTAGTTTGTAAATCAGCCATAGGATGGGCGTCACGTTGTTGCCTCTATCCATAAAGTCACCAATTAATACCAAGTGTCCTTTTCCAAAAGTCCAATTATAAGATTTATCCATAACCCCGTTATTGACCAATAAACTGTAAAAGGCATTGAAATTTCCTTCAATATCCGAAATAGCCAATAGTTTTTCGGGTTGCTTATAAGTAGATTTGGGCGTTTTTATTTTTTTTAAAATGGGTATGGTAAATTCATCTTGGTCGGCGTTATCAACTCGGCAGGTCAATTCGAGTGATTCGGATTTTCTAATGGAAACGGTCTCAATATTATACGTATTGGAGGTTCCTGTTACTTGAATCAACTCCGCCGATTTACCTTTATGGAATAAATAGGGGCCATCCAACCCAATTAAAGAAGTTTGGGATAAGGAGTCGTTGAAACTGGGCAATAAAGAAGTGACTACTGAATGAGTAGTTTGGTTGAAGCTAGAAGGCATCACCGCAAAAAAGCTAGCAATCAAAGCTACGACGGGTAGCCATTTTTTGGTGTTGTTTGGCATAAGCTGATAAGTTTTCGTGAGTCCAATTAAAACGACCTAAATACTAATTTTGTTCTGCCCGTTGGTTTTATTTCGATTAAATGTTTGGTATAGACTACTAACTAAAAATAAAATTTCTACTGCTTGGGTCGAATATAGGAACAATTGACCAGTAAAATTCGAAAAGTGTACTCATTTCGAACCATCAGTCTAAAACCTGTTTCGTATAGTGTTTATTGAGAAAGTGTGAGTGGTCTGAAATGACTAGCAACGAAAATTATTTTTACCCTTACTAATAGACTTCTAGTTTTGCATATTGGTCACTATTCTCAATAATTAATGAATGATAAGTGATGAATGATATTAATGTG
>JBCCQK010000445.1:0-7200 GCA_039024375.1 Bacteroidota bacterium | reverse complement strand
GATCAGTTGGTTCTGGATGCTTTGAAAGATGCTCAATTCATGGCATGGATGGGGTCGGATGCACCCCAGTTCAGGATCATAGTAGAAAAAAGGTATTGTTCGTTTTCCAGTTCAAAACTTTGGTAGTAGAATTGTTGATTTCGTTGGGGAGATTTGGTCAATAATTGTTGAGTGACTTTCCATTCTTGTTGAAATAGGGAAGGGACCCCTTTCCTACGAAACGTACGGACTGTCTCCATTTGGGTAGCTATTTTCTTTTGTTGAAAAGCACGAATCGCCAAAAAATCTTTAATGGTTTGGTATAAAAAAGACATCGTGTAGCGAATCTTTTTTTCAACATAGGATTCATTGGGAAAGAGAGCCGAAAAGACCACTTCTTTGTCGAATACATTGGGCGTTATGGTATCAATATGTTGTCGAAAATAATCGAATAACTGGATGACATCTGTACGTTGATTATGAAAGGGAGAGCGCACAAATTTGTGAAGTAGGCGAATTTCTTGCTTAGAAAGCACTCGAAAAATTTTAAATAAACGACTATGTTCCATTTTTTTATTGGCAATAAGAATAGTAAATGCCAGTAAAATAGCATTTTTTACCAAAAGTATATAGAATATTGATTGGCAAATGTGTTAAATAGATGTTGATGTTTCCTTCCTTTTTACGGATATTTGGATAGACTAATCGTTGTGGGCACTACCATTTTCTGCAAGTCGTACAAAAGTTAAATTATGAAGTTACTTCGAATCATCATCACCTGTTTAGTTTTTTCTATCTGTCAAATTTCCCTATTCTCGGCTAGTCTCGTCGAAATTACAATAGAGAAGGAAATTGTCAAGGATAATCGTCAGACGGTCAAAAATGCTAAACAAACGTTTGAACCCGAAATAACGCTGAAATCTTTCGATGCTTTTTTGAAAGAGAAAGAAGACTTTCCAATAAATCCTAACTTACCAATCGAGCAAACACCGCAAGTAGTCATTGACGATGTTATTGTATTTTTGGACGGGGACAGTTCGGTCGAGGAGATTATTGTTTTTAATGACCATAGTGGATTTGCAAACAGCACTATTTTGCCAAGTGTAGAACGTGGGTAAATTTGACTACAGCGAAGCTATTTTTGAATTTTCCGAACTACCTTAAAAAAATACCTGAGTAAAACTGAAGTCAAATGGATAGCCTCGGTATCGAATAGCGCAACCTTTCTATACTAGTTCTTGTTGATACAGAATGTCGTAGCTTCTTTTTACAAAAAATGTAAGTCAATCGGTAGCACAGCCTTCAAGCGTATTGATTACCCATAAGTTTTGAATAACCAATTTTAAGGGCTTTAGCCCTGGCTCTGTCTGTAGAAATGCTGAACACTAGGTGAATTTCCTAAAGGAGCATCGCTCCGACACCGTAATTCTGACGGTGCCGAGGCTAAAGCCCCTCTAAATACCAGAAAAATCACTAAATCTATAGACAGATTCGAAGCTAAAGCTCCTAATTTATACCTAAAAAAGATATGGGTAATCAATACGCCTTCAGACTGTCAGGTTCAGTGGCTTTTAGGCCGCTTTGTTGTATGTTGCTACAACATTTGATAAAGTTAAAGGCTAAAGCCTTGGCTACGGGACAACGCCTGAAGGCTGTGCTACCGATTGAGAACTTACCAAAAAATAACTCAAATTGCGCACAATCAACAACTTACTCTACAAATTATTTTTCATGAAGAAAAGAGGTGTGTTTCTATTAGCCCTGCTAGCAGGCGTGATTGGTTACGGAGCGTGGTGTTCCGATATGGTAAATCCCGACAAGGAGAAAATGATACTCGGAACGCTGCTGGCGGTAATGGACCAAGTACACTTCCAACCTCCTTCCCTCAACGACGATTTTTCTAAAAAAGCTTTTGATAAATACATTAACGATTTGGACGGCACCAAGTGGTTTTTTACCCAAGAAGAAATTGACCAACTGGCGCAATTTGAACTACAAATTGACGACCAAGCGGAAGCGGGTGATTTGACCTTTTTTGATTTATCGATTCAATTATTAGACGGTGCCATTGCCCGTAGTGAGCGAGTTTATAACGAATACATCGACTACGATTTTGATTTTGAGAAAAAGGAAACCATCGAATTGGACAGTAAAAAGAAAGCCTTTCCCGCCAACGAAGCGGAACAAAAGAACTTTTGGCGCAAGTATCTGAAATACCAAATGGTGTCTAGTTTGGACGAAAAATTGGACGCACAAGAAGAAATGGACGCTGCGGATAGGAAGTCAAAAGAGGTATTAATTGAAGAAGTTCGTAAAGAAACAAAAGAACTCTACGATGGCTTTTTTGAGCGAACTAACGAAATGCGCCGCTCGGATAGATTTGAGATGTACTTAAATGCCTTTGCCAATTTGTACGACCCCCATTCGGTCTATTTTAGTCCTAAAGGGAAGCAAGATTTTGACATTCGCATGGGCGGAAAATTAGAAGGAATCGGCGCTCGATTGGGCGAAGCGGGCGAATACACTAAAATTGCCAGTATCGTCCCCGGTGGCCCCGCATGGCAAAGTAAGCAATTGGAAGTGGACGACGTCATTCAGATGGTGACCCAAGAAGGCGAAGAAGGCGTGGATATTCGAGGCATGCGAATTGACGATGTGGTGTCGATGGTGCGAGGTAAAAAAGGAACGGTGGTGATTTTGACGGTTAAGAAAAAAGATGGTAACATCGAAGATGTCCGTATAGAACGGGACGAAATCATTTTAGATGTTGCGAAGGCACGTTCGGTCATTATGGACGTAGAAGATAAAGTAGAAAAAATTGGTTTCATCCGCCTACCCGCATTCTATTCCTCTTTCGATGGTGGCGAAGGCAATAGTTGCTCTATTGACGTAGCAACGGAAATTGCAAAACTGAAAGATGAAGGCGTCAACGGTATTATTTTAGACCTACGGTTTAACGGCGGTGGCTCGCTACCCGACGTGATTGATATGAGCGGGTTGTTTATCGAAGATGGTCCGATTGTGCAGGTCAAGTCCCGACGGCGAGCGGCCCAAGTGTATAATGATGAAAATTCGAGTGTGCTGTACGACGGGCCGCTGATTGTGATGGTTAATTCGCACAGTGCGTCGGCTTCCGAAATTTTAGCAGGCGCTTTACAAGATTACAAAAGAGCCGTAATTGTCGGTAGCGAATCCACTTTTGGAAAAGGAACGGTACAAGGATTTTTTGACTTAGACCGTGCCATTTCGGGCAGTTCCGATTTGAAACCGTTCGGGCAGGTGAAACTGACTTTTCAAAAATTCTACCGAGTGAATGGTGGGTCTAATCAGTTGAAAGGCGTGATTCCAGATATTATCCTACCCGACCAATTTAAGTATATTAAAACGGGCGAAAAGGAAGAAACGAACCCTTTGGCTTGGTCAGAAATTAACCCTGTTGATTTTGGGCAAGCCGTCTATGAGGTGCCGAATTTGAAATTACTACAAAATAAAAGCAAGAACCGAGTAGCGGCTAGTGAAGTGTTCCAACTCATTGATGAAGACGCTCAACGCTTAAAAGAAACGCAGGAGGCTTCAAATTACCCTATCGACTTGCAAGGATTCAGTGATTTGATGGACCAACGAGAGGCGGAATCTAAAAAATACAACGACATCACAACGAAACCCATTGCGAGCTTGAATATCCGTAATATGAAGGTCGATATTACGGAAATGGCCAGTGATTCCGCAAAAATTGGTCGCAACGAAGATTGGGTCAACCAACTGTCCAAAGACGTTTACGTGGAAGAATGCTTGCTGATTATGAACGACATGATTAAGTCGGGGACGAATTATGCGGGGGGTGATAAGTTGGAGATGCCGAAGAAGAACTGATAGTTGTTTTCTTTTTGACGCTGAAGGACGCTGTTTGAGGTTATGATTTTTTATGTTTCTCTCATTTATCTGGACAAAATTAGTTTTAGTTTTTTTGACAGGATTTCAAGATTGACATGATTTAACTTATTGATAATCAAAATCCTGTAAATCCTGTTTATCCTGTCTGAAAATATAAATTAATTCTGTCCAAGTACTTAGCACTTATTTGTCCAATTTAAACATGTCATAAGAGAAAGAAAAACATAACAAATAACATAATTGAAACAGCGTCCGTCAGCGTCAAAAAAACGCATAGCACAGATTAGTAATTAAAAGTGAGCCGCATCATGATGCCTTAGGTCTTTCCTCACCATATCAAAGAACACCGCTCCATGCTAAAAAACTACTTCAAAATTGCTTTCCGCAACCTTGGAAAGCGCAAAATCTTTGCGGCCATCAACGTCTTAGGATTGGCCTTGGGCATGACCTGCTGTTTCCTCATTGTGCAATACGTTTGGCACGAAACGAATTACGATACGTTCCATACGAACGGTGACCGACTGTATCGAATTTCTTACCACGCAAGGTTTGGGGGAGACGTACATCTAGCTGCGATTCCGCCCGCTTTTGCTACTCAATTGGGTGAAAACTTCCCCGAAGTGGAAGCCTATGCTCGGCTTTATCCCCGAGACATTAGCGTAACGGTCGTGGACAGCGACCGTCAATTCGAGGTGGAACAAGTTCATTTTGCCGACTCGACGGTAACTAAAGTGTTCGACTTTGACTTTCTGCATGGAGACGAGACAACGGCTTTGGACCAACCTTTTTCGGTGATATTGACCGATGAAATGGCCTTACAATTTTTCGGTGAAACGAACGTCGTCGGTCGAGAATTGCGATTGGCAGGCGCCAATAACTTTAAAATTACGGGCGTCATTCGAGCGTGGCCCGAACAGGCGCACATCGAATTGAAAATGTTGATGCCTTACAAAAATATGGCCGACGTAGAACCTCCTTATATGCGGGAAACGGTATTAAAAGTGTTGGACGGTAATTGGATGGCTTCTCACTCTTACACTTACGTCTTGCTGAAAGAAAATCAAGAAGCGGCAGCGGTGAACGAAAAATTTGCGCCTTACATTGAGAAATACGGTGCGGAAAATATGAAGAACAAACAGGCTTTTTCTCTGTTGGCCGTTCCAGATATTCATCTCGAATCTACTTTAGGGATTGAACCCAAAGCACCCGCTAGTTGGGACCGAATTTACTTGTTCATCGGTATTGCGCTCATCACGCTACTGATTGCTTGCATCAATTTTATCAACTTGACGACAGCTAGTTCGCTGACGAGAGCGAAGGAAGTGGGGGTCCGAAAAGTTTTGGGTGCGGGTAAGCGGTCTCTAATTGGGCAATTTTTGGGAGAGTCGATTGTACTCAGCTTCTTAGCGTTTTTGTTGTCTTTGATTTTCACGGCCTTAGCAATGCCGACGATGAATCGGTTGACGGAGTTGGATTTATACTTTGCTCCTTGGCAGACGCCGATGCTTTTTGTTGGCTTTATTGGAATTTTTATTCTAGCTGGACTCATTGCAGGGAGTTACCCTGCTTTTTACGTCAGCCGTTTCGAGGCGATTGCTTCGCTGAAAGGTAGTAAAGGCAACACGAATAAATCGGGTGGCGCTTGGATTCAAAAAACGTTAATCACGATTCAATTTGTAGCTACGATTGCGTTCATTAGTGGTGCGGCTATTATCTACATGCAGCTCAATTACTTTAGAAATCAGCCAATGGGCTTCGAGCAGGAGCTAACCTTGCAAGTGCCCGTTGATAGTCGAAATAATCTGAACGCCGCTTTTCGCGGAGGGGATGCTACCTTACGACAAAAGATGAACACTTTAGACGAAGTTTTGGTACAAAATCCGCAAATCAAAGCGGTTACCCAATGTTTGCGTGCGCCCGGTATGGGGGCTATTGGCCGGCCGATTTGGAACGAATTTGTACCCAGAGAGGAAGCGTTTACGGCTAGAGTTAATTCTATAGACTACGATTACGTAGAGACTTTTGGCTTAGAAGTGGTCGCGGGTCGAGACTTCGATTTGTCTTACGGTACGGACCACATTAATAGCTATATGCTTAACGAAACGGGCGTCAGCGCCTTGGGTTGGGGAAGCCCCGAAGCGGCAATTGGTCAGCAAATTGTCGAATCGGGTAGGGAAGGCATCGTCGTTGGGGTTATCAAAGACTATCATTTTAATTCTCTACAAACGGATATTCGACCGCTGGTTTTTCGAATGAATCCAGGGGAATTTGGTAATGTTATTATTCGACTGAATAATGGAAATATTCCCGAGACTTTAGGATTCATCGAAAGCAAATGGAAGGAATTTTTCCCCGGTAAAACCTTTGAATACGAATTTTTGGACGAAGCACTTGATGATGCCTACGCTGCGGAAGAACGTTTCGGTGACATTATTACATCTTTTGCATGGATTGCGGTACTTATTTCTTGCTTCGGACTATTTGGACTAGCCGCTCTGATTACCCAGTATCGGTTCAAAGAAATCGGTATTCGAAAAATATTGGGGGCTTCGGTCGGGCAAATTCTAAGTAACTTGGCGGCAAACTTTCTGAAACTTATTGCTTTGGCCATGTTGCTATCCTTACCCCTCGTTTGGTACTTTATGAATACTTGGTTGCAGGATTTTGCCTATCGAATTGACTTTCCTTGGTGGGTGCCTTTTGCCGTTGGTTTGGGCATAGTGCTACTCGCTTTTTTTACCATCAGTTCGCAGACTTTGAAAGCGGCGTTGAGTAATCCTGTGAAGGCGTTGCGGTACGAGTAGAGGAGCGGTCAGAAGGCGACTCCGATATGTGGTGGTTAGCGATTACAATCCCAAGTCGTGTATATTTATGGAAATTAAGTGGAGCAAAAGTGTCACGATAACCACTCATTCGCTATTTTATACAGCCTACCCCATACTTGTTTCAACCTATCTCTTTATGCTCGAAATCAATCTTCTCTTCTGCTATCTTTGAAGTGAATCAGCAGTTATTATTAGTGACTTACTAAAAAGAGAAGTATGAAGACCTATAACTCACCCGACTTGATTTTTGATTTGATGAATAGAGGATGAGCATCTAAGATTCCTTAGATTTTCCTTTTTCTTCCAGTTCGTAATAAATCTTATACTTTAGCGAATCGACTATCAAAATTAATCCCGCCATCACCACAATTAATGCGCCCGTTCCAAAACTGACCCACTGCCAAGTTGGTGGATTCGTCGCTTTAAAAATGGTGGATTCACCGAACAGGCATAAGCCCGTTCCGAAAACAAGTATGCCTAAAGTACCTTGGATGAACCAGCG
>JBCCQK010000444.1:0-7237 GCA_039024375.1 Bacteroidota bacterium | reverse complement strand
TGATGAGTAAACGCCAACGTCGCCTTGCCGCTATCATGTTTACGGACATCGTAGGCTATTCGGCTATGATGCAAAAGGACGAGGTGATTACCAATCGCTTGCGCAATCGCCATCGAGAAGTTTTTGCGGAATTGACGGAGCGCTACGATGGGGAAATTTTGCAATACTACGGCGATGGGACGCTGAGTATTTTTTACAGCACGGCGGCGGCGGTCGAATGTGCCGTAGAGATTCAACGGGCCTTGAAGCAAGACCCCAAAGTTCCTCTACGAATAGGCATTCACACGGGAGACATCACGTTCAGCGATGAAGATGTTTTTGGGGATGGCGTCAATATAGCTTCGAGAGTCGAATCCCTTTGTGTGCCAGGCGGAATCTTTGTAACGGGGAAGGTCTATGATGACATTAAAAATCATCCCACTTTGCGGGCGCAATCGGTCGGTGATTTTGGGTTGAAAAATATTAAGGATAACACGGCTATTTATGCTATTACAAACCCCGGTGTTACTAAGCCTAAGCGAAAATTAGCACCACCGCCTACTGAAACCACCAACTCCTCCAATCAGAAGAAAAGAGAAAAATCTAGTCTTGGAGGAGTAGCTAAAAGTAAAGAAACGGCGTCAAAGTTAGCCTTCCCGTTCGGCGTATTTGGTTTGCATCGGTTTTACTTAGGACAAAAATTTCTAGGCATACTATATCCCCTTTTTTTCGTTTTGGGGATTGTCGAAGGAGAAGCACTTCTAATCTGTGCGCCCCCAATTATCAGCTTCTTGGATATGTTTTTGTTTAAAGCTATGTCGCAGCCAGAGTTCGATGCCAAATACAATAAAAACGTGCCCAAAGAAGTCTTGGCCTCCGAACGCCTAGATTTAGTGGACAATAAACGAGCGCAAGAAGACCAGCTGAGTAACCAAAAAAGTTTTTTGAAAGCGCAATTTGTCCGATACAAACGAGCAGGAGAAAATTATTTGAATGAATACGATTATCAATCCGCCATTGAAGAATTTCTCAAAGCCAACGAATTGAAATACGACGATGCACCTGTTCACTTTTATTTAGCTCGTTGTTACTCCATGTTGGAAGATACCAAAAATGCCTTGATTCATTTGGATGCGGCCGTTGCCTTCGGTTTCACTCCACGGCAGATTAAAATAACGGATGACTTAGCTTTTATCCGCACCCAACCCGAGTTCAAAGCCTTCGAGCAAAGCCATTATCGGATTGTGGACGAATTTTCGACCAAAGTGACTACTAGAAAACGCAAACAACCTCCTACCAAAAAGCAACCAACTCCTAAAATCGTGGACAAAGATGCACCTCCCCCCGATTTCCTAGAAAAATTGCAAAAGTTAAGTGAGTTACGAGAAAAGGGATATTTGACCGAAGAAGAATTTGTGCGGCAGAAGGAGAAGTTGCGGTTGAAATAAAAGTAGAATTACTTTGTTAGAACATCTTTCCAACTAATTAAACATGAAAGGCCGATAATGACCTACGAGATTCACTCGCCTAATCAGAAACTAACCCTAAGCATCAAAATTACCGATAAAGTTTACTACGCAGTCAAAATGAATGAGGCGTTCGTCGTTTGGTATTCCCCCTTATCCATGACTTTGGCCAACGGTAGAATTTTGGGTCAATCCCCTCGAATCAAACAAGTTTTCCGCACGAAGGTCGATGGAAAAATTCCAACGGTATGGGGGATTCGCAACGAAATTGTAGAACAGTACGAGGAATTGGTTTTAGAAATGGCGGGCAACTACAATATTATCTTTCGAGCTTATGACGACGGGGTAGCCTACCGATTCCAAACCAAATTCAAACGAAAAATAAGAATCGTAGCCGAAGAAGTTGCTTACCGTTTTTTAGAAAACGAACGATTGTTGGCCCATGTGGTTGGAGACTTTCAAACTTCTTACGAAAAATTATATACGGATTATCATATCGCCGATATTATCGAAGCAGAGTTTATTAGCTTGCCTTTATTAGTCCGAAAAAAAGATGTCAACGTACTTATCGCCGAATCCGACCTTTTTGACTACCCTGGAATGTACATTCAGCGAACGGGAAACAATAACCGTTTCGAAATGCAAGGACTTTTTCCCCAGCTACCGACTACTTGGGAACCGGGCGGTTTGTGTCAATTCAACTTACGGGTCACGCAACGGGCTGGTTATTTAGCCGATACAACGGGTAGTCGGTTTTTTCCTTGGCGAGCATTAGTTATTTCGGAAACGGACAAAGGGTTATTGGATAATGATTTGGTCTATAAACTGGCACGCCCCTGTGCGATTGAAACGGATTGGATTCGACCGGGAAAAGTAGCTTGGGACTGGTTCAACGATTGGAATTTGACGGGCGTGGATTTTGAAACGGGCGTTAATAATCGAACTTACGAATACTACATCGATTTTGCGGCTCAAAATAATTTGGAATACGTTATACTAGATGAAGGATGGTCGGATGTCTTTGATTTATTGCTCCCCAAACCAACCGTTGATGTACCCTACTTAGTAAAATACGCTGAGAAACGAGGCATCGGTATCGTCCTTTGGGCGGTTTGGCATACCCTAGACCGACAAATGGAAAGGGCACTGGACCAATTTGTGGACTGGGGGGTAAAAGGGGTGAAGGTAGATTTTATTGACCGAGACGACCAAATTGCCATCAACTTTTACGAACGAATTGCCCGAGAAACGGCCAAAAGAAAATTACTCATCAATATCCACGGATGTAGTAAACCGACGGGGCTACACCGTATGTACCCCAATGTGATTAATTATGAAGGGGTGAGAGGAAACGAATATAACAAATTTGATAAAGACGAGACACCCAACCATAACGTCAACCTTTTATTTACTCGAATGGTCGTCGGGCCGATGGACTATACGCCTGGTTCGATGCGTAACTCTACGCAAGGGAAGTTCTTTACCGATTTCAACAACCCGATGAGTCATGGCACTCGCTGCCACCAATTAGCCATGTATATCCTGTATTACAGTCCGATGCAAATGCTCTGTGACGCCCCGACGGCCTACGAACTGTATCCTGATATTTTACAATTTTTGGGAGAAGTACCCACCATTTGGGATGAAACCATCGCTTTGGAAGGCGAAATTGGACAATATGCGGTTATGGCGCGCCGCAAAGGGACTAATTGGTACATTGGTGCGATGACGAATTGGTCACCAAGAGAAGTCGTCATTGATTGCTCTTTTTTGGGAAAGCAAAAGTACCAAGCCACACTATTTGTAGATGGAATTAATGCCCATCGACAGGCCGAAGATTATCGAGTAGCGGAACAAAAATTAACGGGAAAAAATAAATTAAATATTCAATTAAAACCGGGTGGTGGAGCAGCGATCCAGCTAAAACTTACCTAGACTATCCACTTTTTTATAAGGCAAAGCGAGTCTTCTAGAAAATAAAATATTCTTTTTTATCAAAAAAAATGTAAAAATTTCTATATTACATTTTGGAGAATTAAAATCTTTGCTATATTCGCTTTATTATAGGTAAAAACAATACGAAGAGAAAGGTCTTACTATTTTTTTATCTACACACACAACTATTTCTTGAATAGACTTACCAACGAAACTTAGTATTTTAAGATACTGCGAGTTCAAATTAATTTAGAACAACATTTAAGGGAACAAACCACTAGAAGAGCCATATTTACTAAAAAAAAATTGTAACGGTAAATTGGGTGTTTTCTTCTCTTGATTAATAAGCGTATTTTTTACGCATCCATAAAACGGCTTTTAGTTTCTACAATTTGTACTATCGAAAAACATTTAATGATTACGCGACGCTAAAGATTTCATTACACTGTAACTACCGCTTAATGACACTTTGTTTTTACTACTAGAACATTCAAAAATTTAACGTATGAACCAAAAATTATCTAAATTTTATTTATGCTTTTTGGGACTGCTATTGATGTCTGCGACGAGTTTTGCACAGATGACCGTCTCGGGCTTGGTAACGGACCAAGAAAATGCAGAACCACTCATTGGGGTTAATATCATCATTGAAGGAACTGCGACCGGAACCGTCACTGATTTTGACGGCAAATATTCCCTAGAAGTAAATTCGGGAGACGTATTGGTCTTCTCCTACACAGGATTTGCCGAGCAAAAGATAACTGTAGATGCCGCCACAGTTATTGATGTAACGATGTCTGCAGGTTCGCTGCTCGACGAAGTGGTCGTCGTAGGGTATGGCTCCCAAAAGAAGGCTACCGTAACGGGCGCCGTGGCGCAACTAAAAGGCGATGAATTAATCGAGTCCCCTGCGGTCAACTTGGGAACTTCTTTAGCAGGACGCTTACCTGGTCTGGTTGTTGTCCAAAATAGTGGCCGACCGGGAGATGACGATGCGACTATTAGGATTCGAGGAACGAATACCCTAGGAAACAGTGACCCTTTAGTAGTTATCGATGGAATTCCCGACCGAGCGGGTGGATTAGCACGATTGCTCGGTCAAGACATTGCCTCTGTTTCGGTTTTGAAAGATGCTTCGGCGGCCATTTATGGAGCGCGAGCGGCTAACGGTGCGATTATCGTTACGACCAAGAAAGGAGAGAAGGGTAAACCTAAAATTACTTACAATTTCAACCAAGGTTTTGCCCAACCAACGGTCGTTCCACAGATGTCCAATGCCGTGGAATACGCTAACATCATGAACGAATTGCCCATTTATCGAGGTATTCCCGTCAACGAATGGGAAGCTGCTTCGCAGGCTATTCGAACCACAGGAGCTTACGATTCTCCTACTCCTGGTGTTGGTAGTCTTAGTGCCCAGTTTAGTCCCGATGCGGTAGCGGCGCACGGAAATGGAAGTGACCCGTGGGGATTTCCCGACACAGACTGGTTTGATGACACTTTCCGTGAATGGTCACCACAGCAAGTTCACTTCTTGGGTATTAGTGGTGGTTCCGAAGATATTAGTTATTACGCTTCTTTGGGCTATACAGACCAAGATGCCATTTACGAAAATTCGGCTACCTTTTACAAGCAGTATAGCGGCCGACTTAATCTAACGGCTAAGTTGAATCAGTATGTGAATACTACGGTGGGAATGCACCTGCGACGGGAAGACCGAAACAACCCAACGCAGGACGAAGGGGCTATTTTCAGAATGTTGATGCGTGGGCGACCTACGGAGCCTGCCGTTTGGCCCAATGGCCTACCTGGTCCAGATATTGAAAACGGCCAACAGCCCGTTGTTATCACCACTAACGCTACGGGATACCAAAGAAATCCTTCCGACTACATTCAATTTAACGCATCGGTGGATATTACGAATCCTTGGGTTGAGGGCTTGAAGCTAACTTTATTGGGTTCTGCGGATAAGTTGAATACGACTAACAAGTTGTGGGAAACACCGTGGGAATTATATTTCTGGGACCGAGTGAGTAGAGGCCCCAACGGCGACCCACTACTCGAAGGAAGTATCCGTTCTAGCTTTATCAAACCACAATTGACTCAGAGTTCTTTCAACGGCTTGAATACGAACTTAACGGCGATGTTGAACTACGACCGAACGTTCGCTGGAGCGCATAAAATCAATATTTTGGCAGGGGTAACCCAAGAGCGGTTTGAAGGAGAGTTCTTCTCCGCTTTCCGACGGGACTTCGTCTCGCCCGCTATTGACCAGTTATTTGCGGGTGGACAGGCGCTACAAAATACGGACGGTAGTGCCTTTGAAAGAGCAAGATTGGGTTACTATGGTCGGGTACAGTACAACTTCCAAGAAAAATATTTGGCGGAATTTATTTGGCGGTATGACGGTTCTTACATCTTCCCTAGAGACAATCGTTTCGGTTTCTTCCCCGGTATCTTATTGGGCTGGAACGTGACGCAAGAACCTTGGTTCAATAGTAATATTGTGGATAACTTGAAAGTGCGAGCGTCCTACGGTGAAATGGGGAATGACCAAGTTTTCTTCAACGGTGCGTTGCAGGAATTTGCGTTTTTACCCGTTTATGGATTTAATCAGTTCCCCATCAATAGTCAAGTAGTAGCTACTCTGGAAGAAACGATTTTGGCCAACCCTAATTTCACTTGGGAGCGAGCTAGAAACTTTAACTTAGGTTTTGATGCGACTTTATTAGGTCGATTGGACGTTATTGTCGAATTATTCCGCAATGACCGTGACCAGATTTTGATTCAAAAGTCGGGTTCTACTCCTGCTTCTTCTGGTATCAGCGCTTTGTTGCCTCCCGAAAATGCGGGTGAGGTGCGCAATCAAGGATTTGAGTTTGCTTTGACCTACAACGGAGGTCAAGGAAAAGACTTCCAGTGGTCGGCGGGTATCAATGGTGGCTACGCTCAAAACGAAGTACTCTTCCAAGACGAAGTGCCCGGTGCGCCCGATTATCAGCGGCAAGAAGGTAAGCCCATTGGTTCTTATTTGGTGTACGAATCGGACGGTGTATTTATTGACCAAGCAGCCATCGAAGCAAATACCATTGATTACAGTGAAGTAACGCCACAATTAATTCCTGGTGATATGCGGTTCCGTGATGTCAATGGAGACGGCCGAATTGATGGGGACGACCAAGTGCGGTTGGACGAAAGTTTGATTCCAACGTTTAATTTCGGGGCCACTTTCCGTGCTTCTTACAAAAACTTCGATTTCTCTATGTTATTTCAAGGCGCTACTGGTGCCCGACTCCGAATTTTTACCGAATCGGGTGATATTGGTAACTTCCTAAAGTATAGTCACGACAACCGCTGGTCAATTCAAAATCCTAGCGCCGAGCATCCAAGATTAGCCTCTAGAGGAGATACCTATTACTCGGGAGGTAATTTTGCTAATAATACCTACTTCTTGTTCGACAAAGATTACATCAGATTAAAGAACATAGAATTGGGTTACAACCTAAGTGGTGGTGCTTTAGAAAAGGCAGGGCTGGAGAATTTGCGCATCTTCACCAATGCGTTTAACCTAATCACTTGGGCGAAGCAAGATATTTATGACCCCGAAGTAGAAGCGGGAAGTGGTGTGGTGTATCCACAGAATCGAGTGATTAACTTCGGGTTTAACGTAACGTTCTAAATATGGATGATGAGTGATGGATGATGAGTGATAAGTTTACGGTTTTGGAAGACCACCATTTTCTTGTCCTAGTATGATCAGCTGGCCGGCAAGGAAATGACGATCGGGCGCTGGTATCTGCGCCGCAATCAGCACCTGCCTGCGGTCAATCGGTTTCGCACGGTGGTGAAGGACTATG
>JBCCQK010000443.1:0-7262 GCA_039024375.1 Bacteroidota bacterium | reverse complement strand
TTTTTATAAAGTAACTGTGCTTAAGACATAAATTTTCAAAGGCATAGCCAGACCAAATCTTATAGCTTGATTGATTCGCCATTTTTACCCAACTCGTATTCGTCTTATTATCTTTTAAAAATCTAAAATAGAAAATGGTGTATTCATCGACTAAACGATAAAGTGCATGTGCTTTTTTCTTATTAATGGGATAAATTATTTTCACAAAACCACATTCCAGTAATTCTTTTAGTACTTCGGAAAGTCCACCACCACTAGAGATATTCGTAGCCTTTACTAATTCTGAACGAGTCAACCCCTTATTTTTATTGGACAATGCCGCGACTATCTTTTCGTGTAATTCGTAGTTCTTGAATAAGGCGGCATAAAGATTGGTAAATTCGTACCGCAGATTGGCCTCTGAAACAAAGAATAAATCATCCAAAATTTGAGGGACACTTTTACCTGCTTTTACCTCTTTTAGATAAAAAGGAATTCCTCCTACACACATATACAATTGCGTAATGTCTTTTAAAGTCAACCGCACTTTATTCATTTCCAAAAAGGCTTTGGTTTCCTTTAAAGTAAAAGGGCTTAATTTTAAATGAGTGGTAATTCGGTTATGTAAACCGCCTCGATTGTTGATGACTTTTTTGATAATCCAAGAAGCTGCTGAGCCACAAATAACTAAGATAATATCCGCTCGTTTAGAACAGAACTGATTCCAAAAATTATCTAAAGCAGCTAAAAAACCAGACCGAGAAGTCTCAAACCACGAAATTTCGTCTAAAAAAACGACTTTTTTCTGCTTACCTTCTAATCCTCTCAGATAACTTTTCAACTGAGCGAATGCTTGTAGCCAACTTTTGGGTAAAGTTGTTGACTGTTTTCCATCTTTATACTCCAACAAGGTAAGCCAAAAATTTTCCAACTGCTGACCAAAATCTTTTTGATGTAAACCTGCACATTCAAAAACAATCTGATTTTTATAAATTTCCCTTATTAAAAATGTTTTGCCCACTCGTCTTCGACCGTAAACAGCTACAAATTCTGGATAGTCTTTCTTTAATAAGCTGTTAAGTAGTTGTATCTCTCGTTGCCTTCCAGATAATTTCATGATTTTATTTTCGCCAAAAGTAGTCAAGATAATTAATTTTGGCGAATTATATTTTTATAATCCGCCAAAAAATAGCAATAGTAGATAGTTTTGGCGAGTTATAACTGCTTTTGCTATGTGTTTTTAGAGGTCGTCAAATAAGGTACGAAAGCAAAAAAGCCCCATCGTATCGCAACGATGAGGCTTTTACCATAACGTTCAATAAAGAACGTCCCATATTTATCTTCAAGTTAAACTGAGAGCTATCAATAAGTCAGTTAACCAAAAATCCATTATAAGAAAGGTGCAATCACCAAAGCCACTACGGACATCAACTTCAACAAGATGTTCAAAGATGGTCCAGAAGTATCTTTAAATGGGTCACCTACAGTATCACCAACGACCGCCGCTTTGTGCGGGTCAGAACCTTTGTAGAATTTTTGACCTTGAATATCAACACCTTCTTCGAACATTTTCTTAGCGTTGTCCCAAGCACCACCAGCGTTAGATTGGAAAATGGCCATCAAGACACCACAAACCGTTACACCCGCCAATAGACCACCCAACATTTCTGCACCACCACCAAAACCGATGATAACGGGAGAAATAACGGCTACCATGCCCGGTAAAACCATTTCTCTAATGGAAGCGTCCGTAGAAATCTGGACACACTTGCTATATTCTGCCTTACCGTCCGCCGCTTCAAACGTCTTTTGGTCGGCTGCACTCCAATCTGCAAATTCTTTTCCGTCGTTCTTTTTCATCACGTTCAACGCCGCCGATAGTTCAGGAATTGTTTTGAACTGTCTTCTTACTTCCTGAATCATATCCATGGCTGCCCGTCCAACCGCACCCATTGACATCGCAGAGAACAAGAACGGCAACATACCACCGATTAATAAACCAGCCATTACGGTTGGATTAGCAATATTGATAGAGTCAATGCCCGCCGTTGTCATAAAGGCCGCAAACAAAGCCAAAGCCGTCAAAGCTGCCGAACCGATGGCAAAACCTTTACCAATCGCTGCCGTGGTATTACCTACCGCATCCAATGTGTCCGTCTTCTGACGTACTTCTTTGGGTAACTCTGCCATTTCGGCGATACCACCCGCATTATCAGAAATAGGCCCGTAAGCGTCAACTGCTAACTGAATTCCAGTGTTAGACAACATTCCAACCGCTGCAATCGCAATACCGTATAAGCCCGCAAAATAGTGTGCACCAATAATTGCCGCTGCTAAAATCAAAATTGGAATCGCCGTAGAATACATTCCTACTCCCAAACCAGCGATAATGTTCGTTGCCGAACCAGTGATAGACTGGTCAACGATACCCTGCACCGGCTTTGTTCCCGTTCCAGTGTAGTATTCGGTAATTTTACCAATCGCCAAACCTGATGCTAAACCAGCTAATACAGCGTAGAAAACACCCATCGAAGAATATTCTTTACCACCGAAAGACCACGCTTCGGGCAACATCATTTGGATGATAGCGAAAGTGGCTGCCAACATCAAACCAGCGGATAAAAATTCGCCCATGTTTAATGCCTTGTGTGGGTCTCCTCCTTCTTTTACCTTCACGAAGAACGTTCCGATAATAGAAGTAATGATACCAACACCTGCGAGGACTAATGGCAATAATACGGCGTTCAAACCGCCAAATTCGTTGGTGGCTTCGAAGCCTACAGCGCCCATGAAAACGGCACCTAATACCATGGTACCGATGATAGAACCAACGTAAGACTCAAATAAATCGGCCCCCATACCCGCTACGTCACCCACGTTATCTCCTACGTTATCGGCAATCGTCGCTGGATTTAAAGGGTGGTCTTCGGGAATACCCGCTTCTACTTTACCGACCAAATCCGCACCAACGTCGGCTGCTTTGGTGTAAATACCACCGCCTACTCTCGCAAACAAAGCGATAGAAGAAGCACCAAAAGAGAAACCCGTAACTACAGTAATTACTTTGTTGATTTCCCAGCCCATGCCGCTGTAAGCAATAAATAAGACACTCAATCCTAGGACGCCTAAACCAACTACCCCTAGGCCCATCACAGCACCGCCAGCAAAAGCAACTTCCAAAGCTTTGCCCAAACTTGTTCGTGCTGCGTTCGTCGTTCTAACGTTCGCTTTGGTAGCTACTTTCATTCCTAGAAAACCTGCTAGGGCGGAACAGATAGCACCCAATACAAAAGAAACCGCTACTAATGGAGAAGAATCTTCTCTTGCCGTTGCCCCTAAAATGATAGCTACGATGACTACAAAAATACCCAGTACTCGGTATTCGGCTTTCAAAAAGGCCATCGCCCCTTCCGAAATATTGTCGGCAATTCTTGCCATTCTCGGTGTACCAACGTCTTGTTTTGACACCCATCCAGATTTCCAAAAAGTGTAAAGCAAAGCAATCACACCCAGAACTGGAATCGCATACGTAATGTTCTGACCCATATTCGTTTCGTTGTTTGTTAAATTTTTAACTCAACTTTAGCTCATTTCAAACTATTCTAAGAGTTATAAATCAATGATTTTTAGATATTTAAAAAATTAAATTGAAGTGTTTAAAATCGGTCGGCAAAAGTAATAGAATTTGGTATGTTGACCAATTATTTGCTGTATTTTCGCCATTATTAGCCCTATTTTGACGTGTAGATTGAGGAAACTGAACGTTCGGGACTTGAAAGTGCCTAGTGACTTACTTTCAAACTAATTCATAAATGAATCTGTTTCCTGTGATAAACAACGGACACGATGAATAAAAAATTTAAGCACATCAGAGACTCTCAGGTTGTTATGAACCAATTAATGCTACCGTCCCATTCCAATTTTAGCGGAAAAATTCACGGTGGCTACGTTCTAAATTTGATGGACCAAATTGCTTTTGCTTGTGCTTCCAAACATTCGCAGCACTACTGTGTAACGGCGTCGGTCAATCGAGTTGACTTTCTAAATCCCATCGAAGTTGGTGAGATGCTAACTTTAAAAGCGTCTATCAATTACACGGGACGTACTTCGATGGTGGTTGGTCTGCGAGTAGAATCGGAAAATATTCAAACGGGAGCGGTCAAACACTGTAATTCTTCTTATTTTACAATGGTTGCCAAAAACGAGAAAGGAGAGAGTGTACCCGTGCCAGGGCTGATTTTAGACTCCATAGAAAGTGCAAGGCGTTTTGCCCGCAGTATCAAGCGACAAGAACAGTCCCGTCGTCGCACTAACCAATTTCAACCCGAAGAATTTCGCTTGAGTGACCATTTGGAAAGTCTCCAACGGCAGAATGCAAAAATTGAATTGGTTTAAAGCCAAGTAATCTTCTCTGATATTGCGCCACGGGTAACGGGGATTTCGGGCATTTCGTGGTAGCCCATATAGAAAAAACCCAAACAACGTTCCCCTTCTGATAATTGTAGGAAAGGCCCAATATCTTCAATTAGTTTGGGCGA
Source organism: Bacteroidota bacterium (assembly GCA_039024375.1). Taxonomy (GTDB): domain Bacteria; phylum Bacteroidota; class Bacteroidia; order Chitinophagales; family Saprospiraceae; genus JAFMDF01. Next base: position 2,745 of record JBCCQK010000443.1, on the reverse strand, counting down.
ACTCCAGTAAGCCCCAATGCCGTGCGCCGAAGCGGTCAACCACATATTTTGCACGGCGCAAGCAACGGCTGCCACTTCTTCCCATTCGGGAATACTCGCCTTGGGGTCGCGTTGCATGCAGATGGCAATAATGGCACCTGCTTTCAGCGGATTGGTTTGTAGCTTTTTAAACTTCCTATCAGAAAAAGTCTCTTTGGGAGTAGTGCGTTTGTACCAATCAACCTGCCAATCTCTTAGTCGCATCAGCGCTTCGTCCATCAGAACTTTAAAGCGCCAAGGTTCGGTCTTGCGGTGGGTCGGTGCCCAATTAGCATTCTCCAAAATTTCCTCAATGATTACTTTGGGAATAGGCTTATCAATGTAGGTCTTGGGGAAAATAGACCGTCGATTTCGGATGAGTTGGGTGATGTTCTTTGGACTCATAGTTAGGTGTGATTGACGTTTATACTTATCGCTTTTCGCAAATTTACTAATTTTATACCTATCAGAAAACGCTAAAAACCATAAAACTAGAGATTCAGCAATCTAGGCTATGTCAACTAGCTGACACATAAAAGTCGTTAAGAAAATCCTTATTTCGTAATAAGTAGAAAGAAGTGAGCGTTTTAAATAGCCAGTAACATTCATACCATTTATACATTTCTGTAAAATCTAAATCCAAGTGCTTATTCCAAATCCTCTACATTTTGACATTAGGGAATTAATAGCAGTGATGCCATCTTTACCATCATTTTGACAATAGAAAACCAAGCGTATCACATCCGCTATTCCCTTTTACACCTAAACTTCATCCAAAATATTCTGTGGCCAAATGGACTACGTTATTAGAAGGAGTCGTAAATAAGCGAAAGTATCTGAATAGGACCAATGTTCAGAAATCACCCGTTTACTTAACGAGTCACTAATCAACCAGTCACTAGTCACTACCCCAACTATTTTGGATACGTAAAAACGGATGTTATGAATAAGCAAATGCCCATTTTCGGTAGTCTCGTTTTTTTATGGACTCTTCTTTCTAGCACCCCCATCTTAGCGCAATGCACCAAAGGCAATTGTTACAATGGTTACGGAACGTTCCAGTACAAAAGTGGCGCTCGCTACAAAGGCGATTTCCGTAATGGTCAACGCAATGGAAAAGGTTTACTATTTTTTTCTAATGGCAATCAGTACGTCGGGGAATGGCGTAATAATCATCGCCAAGGCAAGGGCAAACTCACTTTTGCGAACGGTGACGTTTATCAAGGCAATTTTGTTAACAATCAATTCCACGGTCACGGGTTGCTAGAATTTGCCAACGGCAACGAGTACGATGGAGAATTTAAGGACGGACAAATCCACGGAACTGGGACGATGACCTACGCTAATGGAGAACAGTACGTTGGCAGTTGGCAGGCCGACAAACGCCACGGAACGGGTAAATTGATTCTAGTAGATGGTAATATTCAAGAAGGAAATTGGGTCGATGACCATCACGAAACACCTAACCATCCAACGAGTATTGCGGGCAATGAATCAGAGTTTTTCGACAAAAATCTTAGAGACTGCAACCGACAGCACTGCGCCAGCGGTCGAGGGTACATTATCTATGCGAATGGTGCCAAATACGTCGGGGAGTTCAAAAACGGTCAGCCAGAAGGGCAAGGCATTTGTTACTATAAAAACGGCGACCGCTACGAAGGAGAGTGGAAGCACCACGCACCGAACGGCCAAGGCACGTACACCTACAAAGCATCGGGTCGAACAGTAGCCGCTATCTGGAATGGTGGGCGACCCATTCGCCCTTTGGAAACCCTAACGGAAGGAGATATTGCCGATTTTGTGAAGGTCGATAGGGACAAAAATGTTAAAATTTGGTCCGTTGTGGTGGGGGTTTCTACCTACACGCACATGCCCGCTTTGCGCTTTACGGACGACGACGCTTACCGTTTCTATGCTTTTCTGAAAAGCCCCGAAGGTGGTGCTTTGGCCAACGACCAAATACGGGTGTTGATTGACGAAGATGCGACTCATAAAAATATTCTCAATGCTTTGAAAGAAACGTTATTGCAAGCCGACGAAAACGACGTAATTGTCTTTTATTACTCTGGTCACGGCTTGGCGGGTTCTTTTATCCCCGTTGATTATGATGGCTTCAATAATCGCTTGATGCACGACGAAATCAAGCAGATTTTTGACCAGAGTAAAGCTAAACACAAAATGATTTTTGCCGATGCTTGCTACTCGGGCAGTTTGCTGGCCATGAAATCACCTCATCAAAGTTCGATGCGTAAATTTTACCAAAGCTTTGAACGCACGAAAGGTGGTTTAGCCTTTTTTACTTCGTCAAAAGGAGAAGAAATTTCACTAGAAGATGGCGGCCTACGCCAAGGTATTTTTACCCATTTCTTGATTCGAGGGCTGAACGGAGAAGCCGATACCAACTACGATAAAATTGTCACCATCAAAGAAATATTTCATTTTGTTTCGGAGGGTGTTCGGAAATATACGGCTAAAGTACAAACGCCCGTTTTGACGGGTGACTACGATACGAACATGCCCGTTGCGGTGTTTCGATAGCGAAGCGTTCTGGAAGACCGACTCCATTAGTTAAACAATCAGATTGAAAATTGATATTAAAAAGAGGTCAGCCATACGGCCCGTACTGGGGAAGTCAGACTTCTAATCTTTTTACCAGTTTTTTACTTGACGCTCTAAAGGCTTGATGGGAAGTCGCTATTTTTTCGTCAAGAAAAACCGAAGTTGTTC
>JBCCQK010000442.1:0-7301 GCA_039024375.1 Bacteroidota bacterium | reverse complement strand
GAGAAAACAATTTTACCTATGCAAAAAAAGAATAATTTTTTGTTTTTTAAATTAATATATATAGTATTCTTTTTTTCTTGTATTAACCAAATTTTCTGCTCTACTACCCAACAAATAGATAGTCTACAACAGCTGTTGAATAATTTAGAAGAGAAAGAAAAAATTGAACTTCTAAATGAATTATCATATTTATTTTTGGATATAAACCTCCAAGAAGCAGAAAAGAATGCTAAAGAAGCTTCAAACCTAGCAAAAAGGTATAATGATACATTAGGACTAGGAGATTCTTATGTTAGACTAGGAACTATTGCCCAATACTATGGAGATTACTCTGAAGCTAAAGAGTTATTTTTAAAAGCACTGAAAATTAGAGAGAAAACTAAAAAAGTTATCCCAATAGCTAGTATTTACAACAATTTAGGCCTGTGCCTTGCATCGCAAAATAATTTAGAAGAGGCTAAAAAATACTACAACTTAGGACTAAAGCTACTATCCAATTATAATGCTGTTAGGCTGAAAGGACTTCTTTATAATAATTTAGGAGATGTTTATTCTTTTGAAGAGAACTATCCAGAAGCACTAGTAAACCTTGATAGTAGTCTTCAAATTTGGAAATTACTTAGTGATACTTTAGAATATGCAAATACACTACGAGTTCAAGGGGATTTATTCTTTTCATTAGGAAATGAAAACAAAGCGGAAAGTAATTTTAAAAAATCATTACAATTAGGCTGGAAGAATGGTAATCTAAAAGTACAAGCAAATGCTTACAATAGTATGGGTAATCTTTACTTAGAGGCTAAAAATAACTCATTAGCAAGTGACTCATTAGCTTTTGTCTATTATTCAAAAGCTAATGAGTTAATTAGTGTTTTTGGTTTGAGTAATCAAGCTATTATCTATTACAATCTTGGAAATATATATAAGAGAAAAAAACGGATAAATCAGGCTAATATTTACTACCAGAAAAGTTTGGAAATTAATCAAAAATTGAACGCACATTATGATTTAGCTCTAATTAATTATGAATTTGGCAATATTTATAAAGGTCAATCAAAGTTTGTTCAGGCAGAACGAGCTTATTTGAAAAGCCTTGTTCACTTGGAAAAAGACCCAGATTTATTTACCGAAGCTCAAATATTTCATAGTCTTTCTAGTCTTTATTTGGAAATGAATAAGAATAAACTAGCATTTCAATATAATAAACTTTACGATGAATTTCGAGATAGTATGTACCAAAACCAATTAAACGCAATAAATTTTCATAGAGATTTACAAGAAGAACAAAAAGAAAAAGCCCAACTAGCCTTAGAAAACGAAAAAATAAAAGCAGAGAATTTAGAAAAGGCTAAAATTAATCAACGGAATAATTTCATCATCGCCTTGCTGCTAGCAGGCGGCTTAATTTTAGCCATTATGTTTGCGCTGCGCCAAAATCGCCAAAAAAGACAATTAGCTGAACTCGAAGTACAGCAAGCTCAATTGGAAACAAACAAAGCTTACCTAGAAATTGACCAGTTACTACAAAAGCAAGAAGTGGCTATTGCCAACGCCCGTTTGGACGAAAAGCAAGCTATTCAAAAACAGATTGGAACGGATTTGCACGATAGCTTGGGGGCACTATTAGCTACCGTCAAATTGTATTTTACGGATGCTTTTAGGAAACTCGATACCTTAACTGAAGAAACGACTAAGAAACAGCAAAAAGCACTTGATTTACTGGATGAGGCAACGCAAGAGGTTCGACGTATTTCTAAGAATATACAGCAGGACGAAATGCTTAAACTAGGGCTAGCTGAAGCGGTAAAATCGCTCGGTAATACCATTAACGAATCGGGGCAAATAAGCGTAGAAGTTAGCACTTATGGATTTGCCGAAAAACCAGCTAGCGAAACCGACTTTAAGCTGTATAAAATAATCCAAGAATTAGTTGGAAATGCCCTCAAACACTCGCAAGCTAATAAACTAACCATCTCGCTCACCAAAAGGGAGACGATATTGAACATTCTAGTAGAGGATAACGGAATTGGATTTGATGTAGAAGGTGCAGCGGATAAAGGTGGTTCTGGTCTAAAAAATATCGCTTTTCGTGCATCAGAGTTAGGTGGGAATTGTCACTTCGACTCTGTGAGGCAAAGAGGCACGACGGTCAGTATTGATATTCCCATAGAAAATAATGGTTAAGTAAAAAGGAAAGATAGCCCCAAAAATTAAATGACCTATTATGTCGAAAAAAGAAATAATCAAAATTGTTTTAGCGGATGACCACCCAACTTTTATTGATGGGATTAAGGTAAACTTAGCGCAGCACGACCACTTAAAAGTCGTTGGAGAAGCTAATGATGGTGTAAAAGTATTAGATATTTTAGAAAATGAAGTGGTTGATATTGTGGTCTTAGATATTGATATGCCAAAATTAGATGGCATAGAAACGACCAAATTTATTGCCAAAAATTACCCCAATACTAAAGTTCTCATCTTATCTATGTGGGACAAAAAAGACTTTATTATTAAGCTGATGCGCTACGGTGCTTCTGGCTATATTTTGAAGAACAAAAGCCCCAATGAATTGGTGACTGCTATCCATAATCTAGCTGCTGGACGAACTCATTACAGCTTAGAAGTCATGCAGCACGCCGTTGCCGTTTCTAATTCCGATAAAAAGGAAGAGGTTAAACTTACTGAAAGGGAAATCGAAGTGATGAAAAAAATAGCGGAAGGTTTCTCTTCTCGGGAAATAGCCGAGCAACTCAACATATCCGAAACCACCGTCAATACCCACCGCCGTAATATCATGGCCAAGTTAGAAATGCCCAGTATGACCCACTTGGTGCGGTACGCCATCAAGCACGGCTATGTAAAATTATAGACTGTCATTCAATTAAATAGCTAAAAAATGCCCCGACCACCCATTTTCTACCTAACTTTCGCCAACACCTCCGACCAAAGTCGCCTACAATTAGAGCGAGAGGAAGACGCCATCCGCAATCTACTGAAACCCGCCGAAAAGGAAGGACGCATTAAGGTCGTCACCCAATCTTTTGCCTCTATCAAAAAGGTTGGTCGTTTTTTAGTGGAAAACGATAATCAGGTAAGGATTTTTCATTTTGGTGGCCACGCTAGTGGAACGGAGTTAATATTGACCGACCAAGCCGCTCGTGCCAATGGTATTGCTACCCTACTCGGTCAGCAAGAAAATTTGCAATTGGTTTTTCTGAACGGTTGTTCGACCCGTGACCAAGTTGATTTGTTATTAGAATTGGGTATTCCTGCGGTGATTGCCACTTCCCTCGCCATTGGCGACCGCCTAGCCAAAGCCTTTGCGGAACATTTTTACAAAGCCATCGCCGAGCAACTTCCTGTGGAAAAGGCGTTCAATAGTGCTCAAGCACTTATTCAGACAATGTCCACTTTTTATCCACGCAGGTATCGAGATGCGTTCAAAAGGGAGGCAGAAACGGCGCCTTTATGGGGATTGTACACCGACGGTGAACCCGAAATATTGCAGCAACCCTTAATTCCTACCACGATGTCCGACCAATATTTAACTAAGCCAGCTTTAGCAAAAATATTGGTAGCCTTTGCCACACCTAAAACAAGCCCTTTCAAAGATTGGATAAGTCCCTACTTGTTTGATGGTGATGCTACGCTAAAAATGTTACTTACCGACCAAGATTCTCCCAATTCGCTGAAGCAAAAGTACTTGCTACCCAAACTGCAACAATTGCTACAAAATCCATCCTTTCGAGAAGCCTTGCAGCAGCACCTTGACCAATCTGCCAATATGACTGCGAAACAAAAAAATGTCGTCCATAACTCTTCCATCGAAGGGGCTAATGTCCGCATTGGTGACGTGAATGTTTCCCAGAGTCAAAAGGATGATTGGGATATCAAGAATGGTGTTTTTGGAAGTACGATTAAGGCGGGGAAGGACGTTCAGATTGGGGATGTAAACGATGGTAAAAAAGACTAAGTACCAACTTTACATTAGCTACCTCTACTAATTTATAAGTACCCTCAAATACTAAATGATGGGCATTTATCGCACTTTCATAAATCAGAAATTTGCTAGAACAAATCATCTAATTGTTCAAGCATGGAAAAGGCAAAAAACAATATTAAAGAAAGTGAGGTAAAAGCGGGTCGAGACGTTACTATCGGTGACACGAACACTAATATAACAATAAAAGCTACTGTAAGTACCATTGTATTAGTAGCGGCCATCGCCATTGTCGTTACGCTATTCACGCCTTACAAACTTAGCTTGAGTTTGTTTTATGACACGGCGACACCTCATTCCATCAAAAAAAAGACCGAAGTGGAAGGAGAATCGACTGATAAAACTATTCGGTCGCCAGCTTCCATAAATGACCGCAATGATGCGCAAAGAGAAAAAGTATCCACTACTCATCAAAATATCCAGCAAAAAAGACCATCACGACCCAAACCGACCGCTACTTATTTTCTAGGTGGCAGACTACAAGATTTTACGACTAAAGAACCTTTGGCAGGGATTCAGATTAGTTGTCAAGGAAGGACAGTAGAGACCGATGACGCTGGTAATTTCCACTTGCCAATTGAACGGTTATCCAAAACCAAAGATGTCTTGGTAACTTACCAAGGGCAGGGTTATTATGATACTCAACTGTACGCCAATCCACAAAAAGACAATCTCCTTAGTGACGAGGTAGAAATAAAGTGTGCCATAATACGCCGTTATTTTTTCTTCTAAGGAATGCTAAAAAAACCGCATATAGCCCCGCTACATAAGGCTTTTTTTAGTTTTCTTAGAAGTAAATAAGAACAAGTAGTATGGCTCAATTTATTCCTGCGTCGTCACTTATAGAACTTCAAAAATGAAATAGTTATGAACAACACTTTATTGACGATATTTCTATCCATATTTAGTCTGTCCCTATTATACGGGCAAGGCGTCCTTCGTGGTAGTATTGTGCAACAATCGGACGGTGTGGCTATTTCTGGAGCATCCGTTTATATTTTGGGTATTGACGAGACGAAAACCGATAGCAACGGTAGCTTTGCCTTAGACTTATCTGATTGTACGGACTGTACGGCCAATAAGCAACTGTTTATCAAAGTTAATTCGGATTACGGATTCACCGAAGAAATACGGAGTGTCGCCGCCGCCAATTACCCGATTACCATAAAAGTGCCGAGAAATAATAAGTTGATTATTTCGGGTCGAGTCAAGGATAAGCAGACTGGGGCATTTTTACAGGGTATTCAAGTAAAACCCATTCTTGGTAGCACGCAGGTAACACCCCAAGAAACGAACGCTTTTGGAGAATTTGAATTTGTATTTAATAAGCGGAATATAGGGCACGGTGGCAGACAAGCGGTCAATTTGGCCTTCCGAGATGCCGATGCGGGTAAGTATAGAGATTTGGAAGGCTGGTTTCCAACTGGCTTACCGCTTTCTATCGAATTAGAAGAATGCGCAGATTGTGGAACTAACTACGAGCTAAAAGTAGGAGGTAACAGAAAATCTGGAATCAAGATTGAACGGGGAGATGAGGTTATAATTAAAGCGAGTGGGTCTATAAAATTGGGAGTTTGGGTCGGCAATTCTGGTCCCGAAGGTCTAAAAGCTGGCGTTGGCGGTATCTCTCTTGCCGCTTACAATTATAATGAGTTACAACATTGGAATCATGCCGTACTTTGTTTTCGATTCAGTTCAAACGAACCCTGGAAATATTATGACCCCCAAAAAGTAAATGCCTACTACGCACAATCGGATGGTTATTTAGAATTTTTAATAAACGATAAGAAACAATGGGACAATACTGGAGCTTACGAGGTTCAAGTAACCATTCGTAGATAATTGGTCAATCACAAAACTGTTTCAAATGATAAATCAATATTGGGTGTATTACGGCATTATACCGCTTGCATTTTTATGTATTTGCTGTTTTTCTTACTCCCACAAGACCAAATCAAACTCCATCAATCCAGATTTCACAATTACCAGTCATCGAGGCTTTTCGGGGGAATATCCCGAAAATACCTTGGTGGCCATCGAAAAAGCGTTGGAGTTAGGAGTAGATAGAATTGAAATTGATGTCCACCAAACGAAAGACAGCGTTTTGGTACTGATGCACGATAAGTCTATCAATCGTACTACTAACGGCAAGGGAAAGGTGAAAGATTTGACTTATGCCGCCTTACAATCTTTTAGTGCGGGTATAACCACCAACGTTGACTTTGTAGCCGAAAAAATCCCCACCCTATCCCAAGTATTGGATTTGGTACAGGGTAAATCTACTTTGGTGATAGAAATCAAGGAGGGACACGATTACTACCCAAATATTGAGCAGCGCATCGTTGACTTAGTTGCGCAAAAACGGGCAAACGAATGGTGCATTATTCACTCTTTTAAAACGGAGGTGCTCGAAAAAGTACATGCCCTTGATTCTACACTGGTTTTGCACCAATTGCTATTGAGTACGCTACTGTATGATGTTGCTGCGACCCCTGTGTACATCTCGGAATTGTCCGTATACCACAGAGCGATTACTGCGGGCGTTGTGGATAAAGTACACCAAGAGCAGAAAAAAATTAATGCTTGGACGGTTAATGATACGGCTAAAGTGCAGCGGCTGCTACAGATAGGGGTGGATGGGATTATTACGGATTATCCAGATTTGGTGCAGGGTTTACAGTGATGACTGTCCTCGAAGTTAATACTTATTAATCAGATGATACTGTTCTTTATCAGCATATAAATAAATTATTTTGACGATGGGTTTATAAAAATTTGTTCCTATATTGTTGTATTAAGTTATAATTCCTTTAATTCTTGACACAGAAACTTCAAATTACACCCATGAATATAACTCGTGATGTAGAGTTTAGAACTCGTCTAACTTTACTAAGTTCTGAAAAAGGTAAATATTATTTTTTAGGAATTGGCATTGACAAATACGAGCATCACAAGACCTTAAACAATGCGGTGGAAGATATTAAAGCAGTCAAAAACCTACTGATTGAAAAGTATCAATTTGAGTCTTCTCCTCTGATTTTTCTTAAAGATAAGGCGGCTACTAGAACAGAAATTTTACACGCATTATCAATCATTAGTAAACCACTAACGGAGCAAGATAATTTATTAATTTATTATGCTGGTCACGGTATGCTAGATGAGCACAATGATGGTTACCTAATTCCAGTTGAAGAAAAAAGAGAAAGTCGTGGTTTAGCTATCGAATTCGACACCATAAAGAAATTTATCACAAATAGTAGAGCCCGAAACGTACTATTTATTGCAGATTGCTGTTACGCTG
>JBCCQK010000441.1:0-7384 GCA_039024375.1 Bacteroidota bacterium | reverse complement strand
GGCTATTTATTGACCCCAACTTGCTGTCGAAAGACAGGAAAGTTACCCCGTGATATTGGCACTTATCATCTTGTAACATTTCTAGCACAGGATGATTTTAAGGCCACTTTAGTTGCATACTACCGAAAATCACGAAGTGATTTAACTTGAATAACTCCGTAACTTGTCCCGTATTTTAATCGGGATGAAATGTGGAGAATCTGAGCACATACAGAGCCACAACCCCGAAGGGGTTGAACTATTGCAAAAGCTGTCAAAGAATAAAAATAAATCAGAATAGATACTTGATGTATTATAGAAGAATTTTATCAAAAAAATATAGATTTCTGTGGGGGCTACTTTTGTTAAGTGTTCTTGGCTGCATCGACCCTATTAATTTGACCCTCGAAGATGAGGACGAATTTTTGGTCATTGATGGCGGACTGACGAATAGTGTCGGCACGCACCCGCTAACGGTTTACTACGCTACGGGACAGCGCACGAGTGCACGGCGGGCCGTTACCGATGCCCAGATTCGACTTATTGCCGATACGGGCGAACAATGGAATTATACCGAAACGACGGATGGAACGTACGAATTACCGATGGTGCAAGGACAGGCTGGTGTCTCGTATCGAATAGCAATGGATTTATCCGATGGACAGACCTACGAGTCGCAACTCGAAAAAATGCCCGAATTGATTCGAGGAGCAAACGCCTATTGGGAACTAATGGAACGCCCCGTTTTAAATCGCAACGGTTTTCCGTTCGACCGACCGTTTGTTGACCTCTATCTGGACACCGAACTGCCCGTTGGAAGGGACTATTGGCTCAAATGGGACGTATTTACCATGTACGCGTACCCCGAAGTGCAATGCTCACCGCTCGGGCCGCCGCCGAAGATTTGCTATTTTACGGAAGAACCAACGGCACAAGAAATTAACCTGTTCAACGGTAGTAATTTTGAAAACACTTCTTTAGAGAGATTGCCGTTGACCACAAAAGATATACCGACATTGAACTCCGAATTTCGCAACAAATTCTACTTTTTGGTCAACCAAAAATCCATTACGTCAACGGCACACGACTATTGGCGACGAATCAACGCCATCACCAACCAAACGGGTAGCGTTTTTGATGCACCCCCAGCGCCCGTCGTAGGTAATGTGGTCAATCCAAACGACGAGTCGGAAATTGTCTTGGGCTTCTTTGAAGTGAGTAATGTCGATAGTTTGCGGACGTTCATTACGTCGCAGGATATTCGGACCTTGTACGCTTTTCCCGAAGAAACTTGCCGTGCAGGCAATCCACTGAATTTATTCGAGCGAGCTTGTTGTAACTGTCAATTATTGCCCGACGCTAGTTTGGACAGGCCAGCTTGGTGGTAAGTTTTATGAACGATGAATGTTGAACGATGAATGTTGAATGGAACGAAATCCCGATTTTCATTGTGAATGAATGGTGAACGCACTCAATAGTTCAGATAGCCTTTAATCTTAATCAAACTCAATGCTCGCATATATGCAGTCTTTAAAAAAGCGAATCCCTTTTTTCCTACTTCTTTTCTTGGCAAATCAAGCTTGGAGCCAATCGCCCGAGCGACTCCAAGTCCATTTCGATAAACCTTTTTACGTAGCGGGAGAAGACATATGGTTTTCTATTTATTTTCAAAATGCGTCTGAGGAAATGCAAAGCAACATCGTTCGATTGGAGTGGTTGAGTCCCGACGGTAGGGTAGTGGAGCGACAAAAACTGGCCATTGATGGTCAAGTAGCAAGTGGTGATTTAGCGATACCTTACGATTGGTCGGAAGGAAATTACGCATTTCGGGCTCATACCGTATGGAATTTGAACTTTAGTAATACGCCGTTTTACGAACGAATTATTCCAATTTATAATTTATTAGAAACGCCCCAAATTGCGGAGCGACCCGAAGAGAACGCCAACGAACCACAAACGCTAGAAACGTGGAACAACTTACGGATTGAGGGGGCAACAACGGCGCAGCAGTACAGGCGCAGGGAGACCGTCAAAGTAACGATACAATTAAAAAACGGAGCGGGAAATCTGACGAAAGGGCAGTTTTCGGTGGCGGTAACCGATAATAATTATTTGCCAAATACCTTCTTTTCTAATGGGAATGGTTTCTCCGAAAGGATAGGCGATTTTCAAAACAAATACGCTGCCGAAGCGGATTTACTTGTTAATGGGCAGTTGAAGAATCCGTCGGGCGAACTGGTCGATACTCGCTTTCTCAGTATCTATTTACCTACCCAAAAAAAGTTTGTCAAGACAATCGTTAGCAAAGGGCAACTGAACGCTGCTTTGCCTAAATATCAAGGGACGCAGCCGCTCCAATTGTTCGATATGAATCCTTTTCACGAACCGATTCCTACCTTCGAAATCGAGGAGGTTAAGGTGCGGCAGCCTTACGAATCTGCTCCCTTATTGCGCTCCGAAGTAGCGGCGAACTATCTATTTTTGTTAAGTAAATATCGACAGTATCGGGAAACTTTTAACTTGCCGACACCTAACTATAACCTCGCTCAACCGAACGAAAAACCTATTTGGACCTACGACCGTGCGTGGGATATGGAACAATATACGGCGCTGTCCGACTTGGCCTCTTTTGTGGCGGAGGTTATTCCTGGTGGACGGGTGGTCAATCAAAAAGGAAAACGGACGATACGATTGCAATACGCCGAAAAAAGTCTGTACAATCGGCTGTCTCCGTGGTATTTAGTCAATGGTTGGTTGACGGAAGACGAAGATGTAGTGCTGAAAATCCCGTTTCGAGCCGTCGAAACGGTGGAAATGTTTAACAGTAAAAAAACAATCGCCAATCAACTAGACCCGTCGATGGTCAGTCGAGGCTTGTTGTCTATCACGACCAAAGACCGCAAGACGCCCGACGCCATTACGAATAAGCCGAATAATGTCCAATGGTCGGGACTTTATCCCATTCGACAATTTCCAAAGCTACCCTTAACTAACGATAAGATACCCGACTTTCGGCCCTTAGTTTACTGGAACCCCACCATCGAAACTGACGAAAATGGTCGAGCTACTTTTGAGTTCATTACCTCCGATGGCATTGGGATTCACCAAATAAAAATAATGGGAATCAATGAAAATGGACAATTAGGCGAACAAGTAATTTCTTACGAAGTGATTCGTTAGTAGTTGTGATTAGGTCGCTTCCAAAACACCACATTATTTCTTTTTTTGACAAAAAACCTATAAATAGCGGCCAATCGGGTTATTAAACCAATAGATATATTTCTAAATTTGCTAGCTGGTTAACAACAACTATTTTCTAGTTACCAATCACCAATCACTAACCACACCATCAAAAATAATGTAAAATATGAAGTTATCTTTCTTTAATCTTTTACAAAAAACCAAGACGACTTACGGATGGATAACGCTTTCGCTGCTTTTATTATGCGGTGCTTGTCAAACCACCTCCGAAACTGCGGCTACTAAAGACGTTGAAAAAGAAGAAATCGTCCCTAAAACGTTGCCACTACAACAGTTAGATTTTTCAACGGCGACTTTACCCGCTAATTGGAAAGAAGTGGGGCAGGTCAGTTCTGACTTGATGATGGAAAAGGATATGCAAACGACGGATGGACAAGGCGTCTTAGTTTGTGCGGGCGACGGGGAAGCCTTTACGACACCATTTGAACACGGCGATGTGGAGTTGGATGTCCAGTTTATGGTTCCTAAAAATTCAAATTCGGGCATTTATTTTCAAGGACGCTATGAGCTGCAAATTTTGGATAGTTGGAAAAAGGAATCCGTTGATTACGCCGATTTGGGAGGGATTTATGGCAACGTAAGAGACGAAGCCTCAGGAAAAGCCTCGGGTGGATTTGCTCCATCCGTCAATGCCGCCAAAGCACCCGGTCTGTGGCAACATTTCAACGTTTTGTTCCGAGCACCCAAGTTTGACGAGACGGGTAAAAAGATTGCCAATGCGAAGTTCGAACACGTTTACCTAAACGGGTTTTTGATTCATAAAGACGTAGAATTGGAAACCGTCACTTTAGGGAATTTTATCGACGGCGAAGGCCCAATGGGACCAATGATGATTCAAGGCGACCACGGCCCCGTGGCCTTTAAGAACTTTAAGTACAAAAAAATGGGAACGGACACCATTGCGATTTCCGAGTTGCAGTATGCCGTTTACGACCAGCATTGGGACAAAATACCCGATTTTGAAGGACTTACACCCAAGAAAACAGGAACGACCCCCACCTTTAACGATTTGGAAGATTTAGCGGAACAAAACGACAAATTCGGGATGGTTTTTACGGGAGAAATCGACGTGCCCAAAGACGGCGAATACTTGTTTACCACCGAAATTGACGATGGTGGTGATTTATACATTGACGACCAGCTAATCGTCCACAATGAAGGAGACCCAGGAATGGGAACCGAGCGAGGATTAGTCAATTTGACCAAAGGTAAGCACAGCTTGAAGGCTACTTATTACGAAGAAGTTTGGGGGGCTAGACTAAAAGTTTACGTAGAGGGGCCAGAAATGCCAAAACGAGAATTAGGCTTTGTCAACGTACTTTACCCGTGGGAGCGCCGAACCGTGAAAAGAGCAACGGTCGCTTCCGACCAACGGCCCGAAATCGTTCGAGGATTTGTAGATTATAAGGGCGGCAAAAAGACGCACGCCTTGACCGTAGGCGACCCCGCTGGCGTACACTATACCTACGATTTGATGGACGGAGCATTATTAAAAGGCTGGCGAGGTGATTTTGCCGATGTAACGAACATGTGGGTCAATCGAGGTGCTTCCCAGACAATGTTGCCCCAGAACGCCTCGGTCGATTTTTCCGACGGCGTACCCATTGCCCAATTGCCCAAACCCGAAACGGCGTGGCCAGATTTCCGCTCCAGCGATTATAAAAATAAAGGCTTCAAATTGGACGATTCGGGGAGACCTATTTTCTTGTCTTCTTATAAAGATGTGAATATTGAAGATAGAATGATGCCCAGCGGCCAAGGTGGTTTAAAGAGAATGGTCCTTTTTCAATCGGACAAAGGGATGAACAGCCATTGGTTCAAAGTTGCCGAAGGCGATAAGATTGAACAATTAGATAATGGCCTTTACAGCGTCGATGGGGAATACTATTTGAGATTTGGAGCAGAAAATCCCGTGTCCATTCGAAACGGAAAAGAGTTAGTAACTGCAGTTACTGACCGTATTGTATATGAACTAATTTGGTGATATTGGATAAAACATATCGGATATTTTAAAAATATCCGATATGTTAAGCAAACCCGACTCTCCAGAGTCGAAAAGAAGTAACTCGACTCTCCAGAGTCGAAAAGAAGTAACTTGACTCTCCAGAGTCGAAAAGAAGTAACTTGACTCTCCAGAGTCGAAAACCTAAAATATAAAAACATGAAAAATACCATAAAATTATTCGCATTATTCGTGGCGCTCGTCGGTTTTCTACCAACCAACGCCCAAAAAGAATCCGATTACTATAAAATTACTTCCGTACCCATTCCCGAAGACGTGGTGTTAGAAGTCGGCGGTCTAGCCTTCAACGAAAAAGGGCAATTAGCCGCTACGACTAGACGGGGCGAAGTTTGGGTCATCGACAATCCCGAAAGCAACAACGCCAAATTCACCCGCTACGCTAGTGGCTTGCACGAACCTTTAGGATTGGCCTACAAAGATGGTTCGTACTTTTTGGCGCAACGTGGAGAATTAACCAAACTGACCGACGTAAACGGTGACGGTCGAGCCGACAATTACGAAACGATTTATAACTGGCCACTAGCGGCCAACTATCACGAATACGCCTACGGGCCGCTGATTTTGGAAGACGGCAATATGCTGATTAACCTCAACTTGGGTTGGATTGGTCGCGGGGCAAGTTTGTCCAAATGGAGTGGTTGGATGCTGATGGTGAGTCCCGAAGGAGAAATGACGCCCATTGCAACGGGGATGCGTTCTCCTGCAGGTTTGGGACGCAACGCAGCGGGCGATATTTTTTACACCGAAAACCAAGGCGATTGGGTTGGTTCGGGGCGAATGACGCACGTGGAGAAAGGTGATTTTGTAGGCCATCCCGAAGGACTGAAATGGTCGGGCGAAGCGGGGTCTCCCCTAACGGTTAGTATGGAAGATATTACGGACGATGAAGAAACCACTCTATACGAATACGCCAAAACGCAACCTGCATTGAAGCCACCATCTGTTTGGTTTCCCCACACGTTGATGGGGATTTCTACGTCGGCTATTTCCGTGATTCCCGATAATTTTGGCCCATTTACGGGACAGTTATTCGTGGGGGACCAAGGGCACAGTAAAATCATGCGAGTATTCCAAGAAAAAGTCAATGGGGCGTATCAAGGCATCTGCTTCCCTTTTGTCGAAGGCTTTGCGTCAGGACTATTGCGCTTGGAGTGGGGACCCAATAATACACTCTACGCTGGACAAACGAACCGAGGTTGGGCTTCTACGGGTAAGTCCCCCTACGCCTTGCAACGCTTGAATTGGACGGGTAGAACGCCGTTTGAAATGAAAGCTGTTCGGGCCAAAGAAGACGGCTTCGAAATTGAATTCACGCAACCCGTTGACCGAAGAACAGCCGCCAATCCCGATTCCTACGAAATCAGCGATTTTAACTACAAATACCACCATTTCTACGGTAGTGAGGCCATTCGAGTGGAAGAACGTACCGTGTCTAAAGTAAAGGTATCCCAAGATGGAATGAAGGCACATTTGTCCGTCGAAGGAATGCGAGAAGGGTACATTTACGAAATCAAAGTGCCAGGGGTCAAAAACACGCAAGGACAATCCTTACTGCATAACTTCGGTTATTATACTTTGAATAATATTCCCGGCAGAGACGGCGCTGCTATGGACCACAGCCACCACACTTCGGCCGCCAATGCGGACGAAAACGTTGACTTGAAGTCGCCCAAACGTATTACCGAAATGCCCGGTAGCTGGTTAGATGGTCCCGACCAAACGGTTGAGATTGGCACCATTGCGGGGATGAAATTTGATACGGAGGAAGTGACGGTCAAAGCGGGTACTAAAATCAAATTGGAGTTGAATAATCCCGATGATATGATGCACAATTTGGTCATTACTAAGCCCAGAAGTGCTACGGAAGTGGGGAATTTGGCGTTAGAACTGGGGCTGAAAGGGCAATCTAAAGGCTACGTTCCCGATTCCGATTTGGTCTTGGCGCATACGACTTTACTACGCCCTAACAGTGGGGATGTGATTTACTTCATTGCGCCTTCCGAACTGGGCGATTACGAGTTTGTATGTACGTTTCCTGCGCACGCGGCGACGATGCGGGGGATTTTGAAGGTGGTGAAGTAGTAGTTATGTCCAATAAGAAAGGGTCTAATGGTGGCCGAT
>JBCCQK010000440.1:0-7406 GCA_039024375.1 Bacteroidota bacterium | reverse complement strand
GACAGTTTAATCGAGTGTATTTTTTTGTTAGGCAAGGCATTTATTTTTTCAATAGCCGTTGCTATTTTAAAAATAAATAACGCAGCATAACGAAAAAAGACGCCGATTTAAACTATTAAGAATTTAGTTCTTGAACCACTAGGTACTTACTGGTTTGAAATGTCAACCCTTCCACCTCTCAATCTTTTTACCTGTCCACCTTTCTACCTGTCCACCTCACTCAAACAAACTGTCGTACTGATTTCGATGACCGTCCGCACGCATTGGCCTTTTGACGGGCGCATTCAAATCCAATACGTTACCTTCGTCGTTGGCTTCTACTAATAAGTTCGTTTTCTCTTCTCCCAAGATAAGTGAAACACCTTCTTGCTCCCATTTTTCTAACATTTTCATGCCTTCTTCTTCGAAAATACCATTTTGTAAATCCACGGAATCCATAAAGTTGGACGACATATCCATGAAACGTTCCATTTCTCCTACTTTTTTACTGACATCGTCCGCAACGGCTTCTAGGGCCATATCAAACATATACCGTTTGTCTTTGTCGCCCGAAATCACGTTCATCGCCGATTGCATCGCCGAGTGACTAGCGTGAATGGCCTTTCGCTCTTGTTCTTTGACCATCACTTGGTCTTTGATGTCTTCCATCAATACTTCAGAATTTTCGTACATCTTGGTCAATACTCGGTAGAGTACTTCCATTTTTTTGTACAAATCTTCCAATTTGACGTTGGATTCCTTCAAGCGACCCGCTTTTCGGGCCTTCAAAATCATCATGGACTGTTTGTTCGTCGCTTTGGCTTTACTGGCCATGTTCATATTGGACTGAATATTTTTCTTATTCGTCACAATTATTTCTTGCAGCTTGTGCATTTGCCCACGCAATTTGCTTATCTGCTTATTCATCGTGCGCAGATTGTCCTTCAAATCATCGACATAGGATTTAAGAATGCCAATGGGGTCGATTTGTACAAATAGTCCCGTAATCCAACGCATGACACTCTTGTACATGTAACTAACTAAACCTCTAGCCTTGGGGTCCAGAACCACGTAAACAATGGCCGCTAAGACCATTAACGTACCCGCCAAGTACAACGTATTGGCCAAAATCGTAGCCAGAACGCCTGACGTCAATAGATTATACAATAAATAACCACCACCGAGCACTAGACCGCCTAAGAAAATCGCTCCTGTCACGCCCTCAGGTCGTTGCCAAAATGATTTGGGTTTGAAATCTTCCATTTTTTATTTTATTTGTTATTACTCGTTATTTGTTATTCGTTACTTGTTATTCGTTATTCGTGGCTCGTCAACGGTAGATTGGACGAATAACAAATAACCAATTAACTAAAGATATTTTTTCATGCTTTCTACGTCCGTTTGGATTTGAGCTACTACGGTGTTATAAGAAGCAATGAAATTATTTTTAGTGGTTTCAACTTTAGAAACGGCTCCCGAAATTTCTTTTTTGATAGTTTGTAGTTGTTGTTGACTTTTTTTGATTTCCAAGTTTAGCTTTTTAATGTGTTCTGCTCTTTGTCGAATGCCCGTTTCCAAATCTTTAATTTGTTGTTCGCGGCCACCAATCTGCTTACTTCGTTGATTATTAAGGGCTTGTTCGAATTTTTTTTCTTCGTGTTGCAGTACTTTTAGATAATGTCCAGCCGCATCAATCAGTTTTTTAGGCGTGGCACCCATCGTCTTGGCCATAGCAAAAGCGGATTGATACCGAGTTTGCTCGTCCATCGGCATTTTTTCTAAAGATTTCAACGATTGTTTGAATTCCAGATAGTCGAAACCATCTAAGTTGTGCTTTTCCATAGCACCGAAAAGGATTTCGATAAACTTATTGGTGACTTTACCTTTTTTGCCTTCGGAAGATTCCGCTACCTCTACTCCTTTTTTGGGTGTTTTTGGAGTAGGGGACGTTTTCGATTTTTTTTCGGTAGTTGTTGCTTTCGAAGCCGTTTTTTTCTTAGCTGCACTTTCGTCTTCAATGATAAACAGAGACTTCAATTTGTCCGCAAATCCCATGTATGTAAATGCTTAAGAGTGGTGGAAAAGTTTTAAAAAAAATGAGTATTAGTTGAATCCTTCTTTATTAAGGACGAAAAAATAACTTGGTCTTTTAGATTTTTAATTGAATCTTTTTTTCGTAGGTTTTTAACCCATTAAAAAGCTGACACATCCTCTTTGAGGTTCACCCGTACGGGTTTATATTTAAAAATTGACCAAACTTATTTTTTCGTCGTCTCTTAAAATCTACAAAGTAAGGAAATTTCAGATAATAATACAAAAAAGTAAGGAAAGAGTAAAATTAATACATTTGGTTTTCGATTCACAACCTTAGACCAGCTACTTTTGTTTTTTCCAAAAAAAAAGCATTTATGAAAAATCACTATCTTCTATTTCTACTGTTCATCTTTCCAATCATTTTGGGTAGTTGCGACAGCGATTCTTCCGAAATGGCGGCTGAAAAAGCAAAAAGAATCGAAGTTATGGACCATCACGACGTAGTGATGCCCATGATGGGGACTACGAATAAAGTTCGAAAGCAGTTGAAAAAATTCAAAAAAGACCGTCCCGATTTACCCGAAGAAACAGCAGACAGGATTGATGGACTCATTGATGATTTGGACAAGGCCGATGAGGGAATGATGGATTGGATGAATGGTTTTCAGTCGCTAAAATCCTTGAGAAAAGACAAAGACCACGAGGCAATTATGCAGTATTTAGATGAGCAAGAGGTGTTGATTAAACAGGTCGGGAAAGACATGACTAATAGCATCCAATCGGGGATTAATTTTATGGAACAATTCGCACAATAAGGGAGAAGACAGAAGTCAGACCGTCTATTTCATAGACTGTCAGAAGTCAGATTCTATAGGTTGTTGAAAATTCAATATTCAAACGGATTTCAGTAAAAAACAATTACACCCAATTTTCATTTTCTACTTACGTCAAATATGAAGCGTGTTAAGATTTTTCTATTTTCACTTGTCTTAGTCCTTATCGGGGCTTGTGGAGAGACTAATAAAACCTTGCCCATTTTAGGCAACAAAGAGGAAGTAAATGGCCAAATGGTCTATCACGAAATACCCGACTTCTCTTTCATTAACCAAGATAGCATGCCCGTAACGATTGCCAATTTTGCGGGTAAAGCCTACGTGTCCGACCATTTTTTTATCTCTTGTCCGACCATTTGCCCTAAGTTGACTAAATCCATGCTGCGGATTCACGATACTTTCAAAGAAGAATCGAACTTGCTCTTAATTTCTCATTCTATTGATACGAAATACGATACGATTCCTCGGCTGAAAAAATATGCGAATAGCCTGGGGGTATCTTCCGATAAATGGCACTTCGTGACGGGCGAAAAAGAAACTATTTTTGATATTGCTGAATCTTATTTTAACATTGCTTTGGACGATGCGGATGCACCGGGCGGGTATAATCACAGTGGCCGACTCATTTTAGTGGATGACCAACGTCGAGTACGCGCTTTTTGCGATGGAACGGACGCCAAAGCGGTGGATAAATTTATGGAAGATATTAAGTTGTTGCTAGTAGAAATGGAAAGAGAAAGTATATAGTTCTCAGGTGACCATTCAATAGAAGCCAGATGTCAGACCACCTGCCCGAATGCTCAGTCGGGCGGGTTTCATTGTCAGAAGTCAGATTTATGACGTTGACAATTCTCTTTGATATCCTGTTTGTAATCTGACAATAAAATGGTCTGTCTTCTGACAGCGTAGCGGTCTGGCTTCTGAATAGTTACGTTTTTAGTGAAATCATCTATCATGTCAAAACCAATAGTTGTTCTAATATTACTTTTGTCCTTTTTTATGACCATTCGCTGTCAGCAGAATCCTTACGCTCACGGTAAAATTATGTACGAAAATTTTTGTGTGAATTGCCACATGGAGGACGGTTCGGGCTTGATTGGAAATATTCCGCCATTAGCGGATGCCGATTATTTACAAAATCATGAAGATAAACTGGCTTGTATCATTCGATACGGCATTGCGGAGGAGATTGTCGTCAATGGAAAAAAGTATAACCAACCCATGCCCGGGGTACCGCAATTGACGGATGTCGAAATTGCGAATATCATTAACTACATTAATCACGAATGGGGTAACGATAATGGATATACGAATGTAAAAAGTGTGCAAACCCAGTTGGAGGGTTGTAAAGATTGGAAACTAATTGGAGATGGTGGAAAATAAAATGCTAGACCAAGTCAATTTTCGCTCAATTAACTTTCCCTTCACAAATCGTTCGATAAAAGCCTCTCGGTAGGTTCTGCCCAACGGTATTTCTTCTCCTGCTACTAGAATAAAATCTGTGCCGATTAATTCAATACAATCTACATTAACGATATATGCAGCAATTCTCAATTTGGATAATCACGAAGTGAACCGCCCGCATGACACAGTCGGGCTGGTTGAACTTGATTAGCACTGTATGAAATGCGGTGTATTAAGAGATTTAAAGCCTTACAACTCTGGAGGAGTTGAACATTATTTGTTATTGAGCCTTCAAATTGAGAATTGCTGCAATATATGGAAATCTTAAAACAAGGTTACGATTATTATGGTTAGTACTCGAATTCTTGCTTTATTTGTGTTTTACTAATGTGGTCGTCAACCACAATGAATGATGGTTGATGAGTGATAAATGATGATTTTTGCACTTCGTAAGACTAATATTTTCAATTTACCACATATTGATATTATTCATCACTTATGATTCATCCCATACGATTTGGCCAAGACATTAGTTTTACAACTGTACTTTTTTTATTGAATAAGAACGGAAAGAACCTAAAAATATTTAACAAATATGAGTTTTACAGGGACAAAAGATTACGTTGCAACAAAGGAATTGCAAATTGCGGTCAACGCGGCCATTCATTTGCAACGACCCTTGTTGGTCAAAGGAGAACCGGGTACTGGAAAAACATTACTAGCTCACGAAATTGCCAAAGCGCTCGGTAAACCTATTTTTACGTGGCATGTGAAGTCAACAACTTTAGCCCAACAGGGGTTATACGAATACGATGCCGTTTCCAGATTGCGAGACTCTCAATTAAATACGGGAGATGTCAACGATATTTCGAAATACATCAAAAAAGGAAAACTGTGGGAAGCCTTCGAAGCGGACGAAAGCGTTATTTTGCTCATTGACGAAATTGATAAAGCGGATATTGAGTTTCCTAATGACTTGCTGTTGGAACTGGACAAGATGGAGTTCTACGTTTACGAGTTGCAAAAAACGATTAAAGCGAAACACCGTCCCATTATTATCATTACTTCCAACAACGAAAAAGAATTACCCGATGCTTTTCTGCGCCGTTGTTTGTTTCACTACATCCGCTTTCCCGATGTCGATACGATGAAAGACATTGTAGATGTCCATTTTCCTAAAATTGAACGCGAATTGGTAGGTAATGCTCTAGGGTTATTTTACAAAATCCGAGAAGTGAGAGGCTTAAAGAAAAAGCCTTCGACGAGTGAACTCATTGACTGGCTGAAATTGATTCTCATGGAAAAAATTGAAGCGGGCGAATTGGAAGAGTTTGATTTAATGGCCGCCATGCCGCCGCACACGCACGCTTTGATGAAAAATGAGCAGGATTTGAATTTGTTGGAAGAGTTGCGTCGAATGAAAAGGAGGTATTGAGGGAGGTTATGAAGTATGAAGTATAAAGTGTTTCAGAGTTGAAAAACAAAAGCTATGTCTATAACTTTAGTGATTATTATTGTTACGGGATTGGTTTCTTATCAAGCCTTTAATGATGGAAGTTTTAAGCAAAAACTACTGCACTATCCTTACGTGGAGCATCAGAATAAGGATTACGCTAGATTGCTGACGTACGGATTTATCCACGCCAATTGGACGCATTTGCTCATCAATATGTATGTGTTGTACATTTTTGGGGAGTATGTGGAGTTTACATTTGTACGTGAATTTGGTGCAATGAAAGGTAGATTATTTTATATTTCACTGTATTTATTGTCTATTGTAGCAGCGGCTATTCCAACCCACTTCAAGCATAAAAATAATAACTATTACGCTGCTTTAGGGGCTTCTGGAGCGACTTCGGCTATTTTGTTTGCGTTTATCATTTTCCGACCTTGGAGTACACTCTACCTGTTTTTTATCATCCCTTGCCCAGCTATTGTTACCGCTATTCTTTACTTAGCCTACTCCTCTTGGGCGAGTAAAAATGCGAATGATAACATTGGTCATGATGCGCACTTTTACGGTGCTGTTTTTGGTTTTTTATTCACTATTGCGCTTAACCCTAGTTTCTTTAACCGTTTTTTGACCTTAATTGTTGACGACTCTCCATTTTGGTAGTGAATGTTTGCTGTCTTGTGGCTTTTGTTTGTGGCTGCTCTTGCTCAATTTTCGTAACACGGAATAGGGGAACACGGAATTAGACGTTGACTTTTTCTCATTGTTTTCTTCCTATTACTACTGCTTCCTACTTTCTGCCACTGCCACCGCCACTCTTACTTCATTTTTTGTAACACAGAATAGCGGAACATGGACAGATGTTGACTTTTCTGCTTTCTTATTACTGCTACTGCCACCGCTACTGCTACTGCCACTTCGTCAACTCGCAACTCGCAACTCGCAACTCGTAATCCCGTAACGCCTTTCATGAAAAAAACAAAGAACCCTTGGAAAATTACCAATAGCCAGCCTATCTACGACAATCCTTGGATAAAAATCACCCACAACGAAGTCATTACACCTGCTGGGACGAACGGTATTTACGGCGTCATTCACTATAAGAATTACGCAGTCGGAATTTTACCTTTGGATGCGGATTATAATACTTATTTGGTTGGTCAATATCGCTTTCCATTGGAGCGGTATTCGTGGGAAATTCCCGAAGGTGGTTGCCCAGAAGGTACGTCTATTTTGGAGACGGCCAAACGAGAATTGAAAGAAGAAGTAGGTTTGGTCGCTGCCAAATGGACACCGCTACTGCAAATGGATGTGTCCAATTGTGTTTCCGACGAAATTTGCGAAGTGTTTATTGCGCAGGATTTGACCGAGGGAGAAGCCCAACCCGAAGAAACCGAAGACTTGACCGTCCGCAAAATACCTTTCGACGAAGCCTATGAGATGGTTTTGAATGGAACGATTCGAGACGCCATTTCCATTGCCGCTATTTTGAAGGTTAAAATTTTGATTGAAAATGGCGAAGTGTGATGCTTGATTCAGAACAAGCACCGTAGCATAGACGTTTTCCCAAAAATATCCTACTTTTATCCTTTCAACTTTCTATTAAGAAATAATGTAGCCATCAACTACAATGAATAGCTTGCCCTTACGGGATAGTTGATGAGTGATGTATGATGATTTTTACACTTCGTAAGACGAATATT
>JBCCQK010000439.1:0-7428 GCA_039024375.1 Bacteroidota bacterium | reverse complement strand
GTTGGTTCCATCTTCATCGAAGCGGTACAATCCACCGTCTGTTCCCATAATCATTTGTCCGTCGTTTGTAAAAACAAGGTCGTGGACATCGGGATGTACCCTAATTTGGGATTGTTTATGAATGGAATACCAAGATTTACCACCGTCTAAGGTCCGTTCAGCCATAACCCCCATCACCGTAATATCTTCATCATTATTGGGGTTGACACGCACCTTGCCAAAGTACCAGCCGAAGCCACCAAAAATACCACTACTAAAGCCAGTTCCTACTCTATCGCTAATTATTTTATACCAAGTATTTCCTTCGTCAACGGTTTTATAAAGCCCTTGAAAATGATGATTAGCGTCCACATAGACGGCTACAACTCCATCGGAAGTGGTCGCTAGTCCAATACGCGATTGGTCATCCATTGGCAAGCCGCCCGACAATTGCGTCCAAGTTGCCCCGCCATCGGTCGATTTATGGATTTTTGCTCCTTGGCCAGAAGTTTTGCTAATTTGATTATTGCGCAAACGGTCCCAACCCGCTGCGTACAAAATATTAGGGTCCTTTCGGTCAAAAACCACGTCGATGACGCCCGTAATGTCTCCTAAAAAAAGTACTTGGTTCCAAGATTTTCCACCATCGGTGGTTTTGTACAATCCTTTATTGGCATTGGGCGTAAAGGGTAAACCCATTGCGGCTACGTAAATGGTCTGATTGTCCGTTGGATGAATAATTACTTTTGAGATAATCCGCTGATTTTCTAAACCAATATATTCCCAATTGTCTCCTAAATCGGTGCTTTTGTACAAACCATCTCCCAAAAAAGGGAAGCCCGAAATGTTCGGGTCGCCCGTTCCTGCATAAATGGTATTGGGCTCAATTGGGTCAAATACCAAATCGCCAATTGCTAAAAATAGTTGGTCATCAAAAACGGGTTTCCACGTCTTTCCATCGTCCATCGTCCGAAAAATACCACCGCCCGAATAGCCCGCAAAGATGATATTCGGTCGAGTTGGATGAACGGCAATCGTGTTCACTCTAGCCCCTAAATTACCAGGGCCTTCGGTTCGCCAAAGTTGGTCAAAAGTTGGGTTGCCCGTTCGAGAGGAAGCACTTTTTTTGGCTTGCCACAGAGCAGTAGTGTAGGCATTTAAGTCGATGGAAGCATCGGGAAAGGAGCGTTGTAGGAAAAATTCGTCACTCGGGGCATATTTCTGGTCGAGTTTGTCTAGCGTTTGTGGAACAGTTGGTTTGGCTATGAAAAAGTAAACAACCATTCCTACCAAACCTAGCATCCAACCAAGTTGTAGTCTTTTCTTCATATGGACACCGATTTTTAAAAATCGTTAGAAACGAGAGAAAAATCGTTTCTTAAATGGACAGAAAGCCAAATTAGCTAAAATCAAATAATCGGTCTCTATTTCTTTGGAAAACTTTAGCAAATATGTCATTAAAATGGTGTAGGCTTCCATTTTGCTAAACTTTTTTCGTTACATTTGGCGATACAAAACAATAATAGCTGCTCAGCACTCATTTTTTACCACAAAGTTTTAGAGTTCACAAAGCACACAAAGTCCTCTTGCGAGCGCAGCTTTGAAAGCGTTCTTTGCAAACTTTGTCTGTTTTACCCTAAAAATTTACTGGTGATAAGTGGTTAAAAACAACTTTCCTAATTAAAAATCATCAAAAATGAAAAGTCGAATGTTTCTAATATTAAGTCTTTGTCTAAGTTGTCTATTTACTTCGCAAGCTATGACTATCCCTACGTTTGCTGACCATACGGGCACCTACGAATTTGTGGTCAGCGACATTCCCGACCAACCCGACGTCAAAGGTACAATGGTTGTCAGCAAAACGGGAGATGAGGTCAAGGTGAAATTCTCTTCCGAAGTGGGCGAAGTTTATTTATCGAACACCAAATTGGAAGGAGATAAACTATCTGGAAAAATTGAAGTACAAGGTCTAGTACTAAGTTTAAAAGGTACGTTTTCCGACGGTGGATTTGAAGGCCAATTCAATACCGAATACGGAGCGATGGGCATTTCTGCCACTAAGAAGTAAGCGTTTGTTTAAATTTTCAACTGTCTTGGAATTAACCGTTTATGAATATTAGAAGAATTTTTGATGGTTTGATTGTCAGATTGCCTGATGGTTTTTAGATGACGTTGACCATCAGACAATCAAGCCATCAAAATTTTCCCAATAATTACGAATCATTGATTTTAAAACAGTTGAAAATTTAAACAACCTCTAACGAAAAAAGCGACAAAAATGGGAAGTGTCCTCAAAACACCTCCCATTTTTTTTGTCAAGCTTTGTAGTGACAAAAAAATAGGTTAGTATTTTAGATTTTTAATTGAATTTTTTTCGCATAGGTTTTACAACCCATGCAAAAGCCAACTTATCCTCTTTGAGGTTCACAAACGGTGTTTGCTCATATTTAAAAATCGACTAACCTATTTTTTGCCTACCTTTGAAGCTCATTATTATTCAATCTTTATGCTCAAAGCCATCAATATTCACAAATCTTACGGCCCGCTACACGTTTTGAAAGGGGTAGATTTTTCGGTTGACAAAGGAGAAATTGTTTCTATTGTTGGCAAATCGGGTGCAGGAAAAAGTACGTTATTGCACATCATCGGAACGTTAGATAAGCCCGACCAAGGTAGCGTCCTATTTGAACAAAGGGAGATTTCTCGGTTGAAAACCAACGATTTAGCGCAATTCCGAAATCAGCATATAGGTTTCATCTTTCAATTTCACCATCTACTACCAGAGTTTACCGCCATAGAAAACGTTTGTATTCCTGGCTTTATCCTAAAAACACCCGAAGCAAAAGTACGCAGTCGAGCAAAAGAATTGTTGGAGTATCTAGGCTTAGGCCACCGTCTGGGCCACAAACCCAACCAGCTTTCAGGTGGCGAACAGCAACGAGTCGCCGTAGCACGCGCACTCATCAACGAACCCGCCATTATTTTCGCCGACGAACCTAGTGGCAATTTGGACTCCGCTTCTTCCAAAGAATTACACCAATTATTATTTAAACTCAGAGACGATTTCCAGCAGACCTTCGTTATCGTTACGCACAACGAAGAATTGGCGGATATGAGCGACCGAAAAGTGGAGATGCAGGATGGAAATTTGGTGCTATGAAAATAGAATTTTGGTATATCGGTAAAACCAACGAGCGATACCTAGAAACGGGGATGGTAATTTATCAAAAGCGTATTCAACGGTATTTGAAGTTAAATAGCGTGTTGATTACGGATGTAAAAAATGCAAAAAACTTAAGTCCAGAACAGGTCAAGCAAAAAGAAGGGGAAAAGATACTAGAAAAACTTAATAGCGGCACTTTTTTAGTACTGCTTGACGAACAAGGTAAATCTTTTACTTCCGTAAAATTTGCCCAATTTATTCAAAAGCAACTGCTGCAATCTCACCAAAAAATTGTCTTTTTAATCGGTGGTGCCTACGGTTTTTCCGATGCCATTTACCAACGAGCCAACCAAAAATTATCCCTTTCCGAAATGACTTTTTCGCACCAAATGGTTCGGCTATTTTTCCTAGAACAATTTTATCGAGCTATGACGATTTTGCGGAATGAGCCTTATCATAATGTTTGAACAAGACTTACCGCCTTACTTCCACAAATCCACTTAAAACTTCTCCTTCACCCGTATCAAACAAATAAAAATAGGTCCCATCGGGCAGCAGACTAGATTCATTGTCCCACGTCCCGTTCCATTCGTTTTTATAGCCTTGTTGCCTAAAAATCATATTGCCCCAGCGGTTGAAAATTTGAATAGAATTGTTGGGATAATTTTCGATGCCTTCAATCACAAATGTATCGTTAACACCGTCGCCGTTGGGCGAAATACCCGTGTAAATCACCAGTTCTCGGTCGCTGCGACATTCTACAAAAATAGTTGCAGTAGTCGTATCGCAGGTCATATCGTCGCAAATAGCGTACTGAAAGGTATCGGGAATGGTATCATTGCAGTAATCGGTGACGGGCTGGTAGCTAATGGTACCGTCCAAGTTGAAATTAGCTACCCCGTTGTCGGGGAAAGTTACCAAGTACATGTCCGATAAAGTGGTAAAAACATCATTGCCCAACGCATTAAACACTACTAAACGGTTCAGATTGGTCGTTGCCGTATCGGGGTTAGCCATAAAGTCGAACATAATTAAATCACCACTCGTTACAATGACAATCAATGAAACGGTATCACAAAAACCGAATACATCGCAGACTTCTAAGCAGGCCGTATCCACCCCCAATTCTACGCCCGTGTAGTTGACACAAGCCGTCGTTTCGTCGATGGTCAGCATGGCCATTTCCCCATTTTTATCGGGACATAAATCGGTAATCGTTGCAATTGGCGTCGGCAGGCCACTGAAAACTATACAGGTCTGACCATTTTCGTTCACTTCGATAGTATCTCTGAAAATCAAATCTTCGTCGCAAGCGGGGGCGTGAATGGCAATGATACTGGTGTCTCGACAGTTATTGCTATTAGTAAAAATTAGCTCGTGGGTTTGCGGACTCGAAAAATTTAATAGACTTCCATTATCGTTATCACAAGCGGAGACGATGCCCGAAAATGGATTCCCATTATCCGTTATGGCGTAGGTTAGTAGCGAATCATAAATCAAGGGAACGCAAATTTGGTAGTTCTGACAATCGGCTACTTGGATAGCAAAAGTATCTAGGTCAACGAAAGAGAGACAATCCATTTGAATGGGGTCTTCCACGACATTTACTTGAACCGTTAAATTAACCGTCGAGGTATCTCTATTTACAATAGTTCGAATAGTGTAACAGGCCGAGTCGGTCCCCAACATCAATCCCGTAATCAATAAACTATCATTTTGGTTGGTGATGGTCGCATTCCCATCCATTTTTTCGGGGCATTCATTGGTTGTTACCAAGAGACTATCTCCAAAAATCGCTACTAAATCCAGGGTATCGATGCCACCAACTAGTACTTCTACTACAATTGTGGTATCTAACGGCATATCCATCTCCACCGCCATCGTATCTTCTTGCCGACAAGGCTGATTGATAGTTAACGTATCCGAACAAGTAGTTTCTTTTCGAACCAATATCAACTCGTGCGTTCCCGCCTCAAAAGAGACTTGCGTACCCGTCGGTGTCAAATTAGTATTTACATCCAAAGTAGTCGTGGAACTAGTTAAAGGCGTTCGAATCGTCATCTCACCGTAGCGGTTGGCGGGTAATCCTCCTTCAAAAATCAAAATATCGGTATCAAGTACCCAAGTGCCTCCCACATCCCACAGATTCATGGAGTCAACTAATGCTTCAATCGTGCTGAACTGTCCACTAAAAACTACATTATTGACCGTCCATTCGTCTAAAATGTAAGGGCCAAAATCTCCCCGCCCTGGCAGCGTAAAATAAGTGTAGGCATAAAAGGTATCGAATCGACAGCCTGTTAACTGCTCCATGTACGAATCACCATTCAGAAATAAGGAATAATTCTCCATACTATCCAATGGTACGGGCAAACAAAATTCTCCCATTTCTCCGCAGGTAATAGAATCCAAAGTCACCGAAGTCCCCATTTCGTCCAAAATGCCCAAATCACAACCCGCCGCTTCTATGACCGCAGAAGCCATCTGTTCGCAACCGTTGGCATCCGTAATCGTCAAATCGTAAACCCCCGAACCCAGTCCGCTTATCGAATTATCATTGCTGCCCGTACTCCAAGCGTAGGTGTAGGGCATCATTCCTCCCGTGATGGTTGAGCTAATACTCGCATCGTCCATTCCTGTGCCTTCGTTGACGGTCAAAGCAATCGCAATAGGAACCGCATCGGGTAGCAAAGCACTTACCGCCATCATACAACCATTAGCGTCGGTCACCGAAACCATATAATTCCCCGTTGGAATATTCATCAAGGCGGCCGTAGTATCTCCCGTTCCCCACAAATAGGTATAAGGCGCTTGCCCGTTCGAAGGCAATACCCGCAAAGCTCCTGTGCTATCCCCAGGACAACTGGGCGAAGTCATATCCAACATCAAATTGATTTCGGGGCAGTCCATTTCCATAATCGTAATAGATTGCGTAACCATACAGCCGTTAGCATCCGTGACCGTCAACGAGTAATCACCCGCTGCTAAGTTCATCTGTAAAGAGTCCGTCATCCCATTACTCCAGCTAAACCGATACGGTGGCGTTCCACCAACTATTCGAGGAGTAGCACTACCATTTGGCATAGACTCGTTCGTAACATTCTGAATATCAATCACTAAGAACAGTTGCTCGGGTTCAGTAATGACCACCGTAGCCGTCACACTATCACCGCTAGCATCCGTAACCGTCAGCATATAATTTCCAATCGTTAGATTTTCGATAGTGGACAAGGTATCTCCCGTATTCCAATGGTATTGATAATCGGGGAAACCACCGTTCGCCTTAGCGATAATCAAACCATCTCTAGCGCCCGTACAAGTAATATCTTGCTGGACAATTTGAACACCCAAAGTATCAATCTCACTACAATCCACCCCATCGCCTCGAACCCCAATCGGAATATCCGCAATGCCAAAACCAGAAACGGTAAATTGTTGCCCAACGTTAGCTTCCGACTGGTTAGGGGGAATAAAAGGGTCGGTAAAATTACTCATCAAGCTGATAGTTCCACTAGTACAGGCGACGCCATTTTGCAGCGTAAACAAATCCGTTTTTTGCCCTTTCACGAAAGGGATATTTGAAGTCGTAGAACCCAAACTGTAGGAGATATAGTCGAAATTGGGCGCTTCGGCGGGTTGAGGAATTCGGCCCGCTTCAAAAAAAATGACCCCATCTACGAGATTAGTCAAGTTGTCAGTTGTGAACTGTCCCGTCGGTACTTTCAAGGTAATCTGTGCTGTA
Source organism: Bacteroidota bacterium (assembly GCA_039024375.1). Lineage (GTDB taxonomy): Bacteria > Bacteroidota > Bacteroidia > Chitinophagales > Saprospiraceae > JAFMDF01. Next base: position 544 of record JBCCQK010000439.1, on the reverse strand, counting down.
CTTACCACATTATTCGGAAAATCCCACGTGGTATCAGGAATAATGGAAACCACCAAATTACCATTACTTTGCCGACTCAACTCCAATTCAATCAAGCAGGGGACGGTATCGCCCACTATTTTCTCTACCCCAAGTCCAAAAGAATGGGTTAAGCTAAAAAGCCAACATAAAATGATAAAAAGGATATTTTTTACGCTGTTCATAGAAATAGATACTAGTGTAGTGACTCGTAATTAGTTGATTAGTAACTAGTTCGGTAAAATGCTAAGTTTTAAGCTTTTGCCATCTTTCCAAACTATCAATCATTTAGGATTCGAACCACTTGGAGATAATGCTCTGTGAAAGTATTCAGATTAACTTTAAAGTTTCGCTATTTTCAGCGGATAGAAGAAGTGGTTAAAGATTGGTAAGTACGAAGTAGAATCGTTTTTTATCGTCCTATTTCCTTTCTTTTTTGAGTTGGTATAAATGCTCAATTTTTCATGTACAGTGAATGTGTAAAGAGAAATACGTTTCTCTCAACACCCCAATATTGTTCATTGAT
>JBCCQK010000438.1:0-7436 GCA_039024375.1 Bacteroidota bacterium | reverse complement strand
ATGATAATTGCTTAGATGACTCATGTTATGAACTGGTTAAATTATTAAGGTTTTGGACGATGGGTTTTGAACAGTCATTTATAGGATTGATGCTGTTCAATTCCCCATCTTTTTGAGAAGAAAAATAAGAAGATTGTTACCGTAAAAAATTGATAATTAATTACTTAATGTCAACTGGTATTACTATTGGACGATTAGAGATAAAAGGAAGTTTCGTATAGAGACTTTGCGACCATTGTTTTTAGAATACCCCTTTCCGTAATGTGGTCGCCAACCACAATGAATGAATGAATGATGGATGATGATTGACAGTTTGCGCATTTCCGAATACAGATATTTATTTTTTACTACGAACTAAAATTATTCATCCTTGAAGTAATTCGGGATTTCATTTCACTCAACATTTACCACTCATCCCATACGGGTGAGCTATTCATTTGGCGAAGACATTATTTTACTACCATCACTAAAAAGGATTATTCAATGTTTTGCCTTGCTACTTAGGAAGTCTTAACACTGCTTAATATACAATTCTTACGCTACGCTAAGCAAGGATGTCGCTTTTCAGAGTGCAGTCACTTCGATAGCAGTAGGGTAGGGCAACCACTTTATTTTTTAAATTTTTTATTACCACTTTTTAAATTAGTTAAACCATAATTAACACACTTATGAAGCACACAAATTTTATTCCCATTAATGTGTATCCAAGTTGGAAAGACCCGCGCCATAGAGCGGCTCGTTTCCAAAGCAAAAACACCAGTTGGTTAATGGCCTGCTTAGTGTTTTTAATGACCTCTATGGCCAACGTGATGTTTGCCAATGAGTTCCACGAACCACTTCGTTTGGACGACGAAGCTACTTTAGAGAATCTTTCGGACGATGTCACTTTGCTTAATTTTGAAAGAACCACTGCTGCCCAACCATTGATGGGTTCGGGGGTAGCTTGTAATAGCCAAATCTACGTCTCGTTGAGTAACGAATGTAACGCAGTAATAACCCCCGATATGATTCTAGAGGGTGTTCCAGACGATAGTTTGAAAAACTACGTTGTGAATATCTTAGATGGACCCAACGCTGGTACCGATACCGTCACCTTAGCCGATTTGAACAATCGAATTCGGGTGGAAGTAACGGACACGTCTATCACACCGAATAATAAGTGTTGGGGCTTTGTGATTGTAGAAGATAAGATTCCACCGCAACTGGTTTGTAACGATACGACCATTTTATGTAATACGCCGACCACACCGGATATTATCGGTGGGCAACCGACGGTCAGTCAATCTTGTGCGGGAGGTGTTACTTTCACCTACTCAGATGTTACCTCGAACTTTAATTGTAAGCAGGGGACAGGAAATACGCCCGATACCATTAGCCAAATAACGAGAACTTGGCAAGGAACAGATGCCAGTGGAAATAGCAGTACTTGTATGCAAACGATTTTTGTGGTCAAGCCACAATTGAGAACGGATAGTATCATATGGCCTAGTGAAGCAACATTATACTGTGGGGATAATCCAACGACTGCTCCAAGCAATACGGGTTTTCCAAGGGTAAGATTTAATGGAGATACGGTAAGCATTGACCAATTTTGTCTATTCGGAATGAACTTTCAAGACCAAGAATTTTCTACTAGCTGCGTAGGTACCCGTAAGATTTTGAGAACATGGACGCTTTTTGACTGGTGTCGAAATGATTCTATCTTTACAAACGCCATTAACCCTGGCCCACAGTTGATTAAAATTCAAGATACGATTGGACCAGTGATTATGGACCTACCCGTTGTTACTGAAATTGAAGTACTTTTCCCTGATTTGAATGCCTGTTCGGCCAATTTACGAGTACCAGCCATTACGGTAAGTGATGTTTGTTCGCCGACGGATAGTATTGATGTGAAAGTACAAGCGGGCAATAGCACGGTGAATGCTAATGGTGGGATGTTGATGAACGTACCCTTTGGGCAGCAACTAGTAATTTACACCGCTACGGATGATTGTGGAAATATGACGCAAGATACCGTGATGATTAATATTCGAGACAATATTGCACCAACGGTTATCTGTAAAGAAAACTTAGTGGTTGCTTTGACGCAAAATGGAACCGCACAAGTGTTGGCACAAGCCTTTGACAATGGAACGTACGATAACTGTAGTTTAGATAGCATTCGAGTAAGGAGAATGGATTCTTGTGGCGTAGTAATGAACCTGCCCTATGCTCGGTCGATTAATTTTGAATGTTGTGATGTAGGACGAGAGATTATGGTCGAATTAGCAGCTTGGGACACGGTCGGTAACACCAACAGTTGTATGGTTCGGGTACAAGTCCAAGACAAAGTATCTCCCGTCATTAACTGTCCTCCAGACATTACCGTAAATTGCGATACGAACTTAACCGACTTGACCATCTTTGGTCCAGCCACCGTATCTGGCGGTGCTTGTAATGCTAGCTCTCTTATCTATACAGAAACTAAACGCTTAAATAACTGTGGAGCAGGAACCATCCTCAGACAATGGACTTCTCCCAACTCTACCGATACTTGTACTCAGACGATTACGGTGAACCTTGTTTTGAACGATTCTTTCAACATTACTAGAATGCCCGATTCCTTGATTTTTGTTCAATGTGGTACGGGAGTAGATATTGAGAATTTAGGACAAGATAGTTTACAAGTAGAAAGCATTGGTTGTCAATTGCTAGCGGTTTCTTACAACCAAAGAGTTTTCAACATCAGCGGTGAATGTAAGGAAGTATTGAGAACTTGGGAAATCATCGATTGGTGTCGAAACCCAACCGCTAACCCTAACATGCCTGGTTACCAGATAGTAACACAAGTAGCCAAACTGGTCGATACGATTGCTCCGACTTTTGTTAACACGATGGATACCATGTTCGTTAACGCTGACCACTCCGAATGTAGTGCTACGGTTGTCTTGCCGAGCTTCACGGCAGTTGATAGCTGTGGAACAACGCCAAACATTAGAATTAATGGAATCTTGGCCAACTCTGAAAATGGATTTGACACTTTGAACAACGTCTCGGGTGGAACGACGGTGCTAGATGTGAAAGTGGGTAACTACCGATTAATCTACACGGCAAGCGACGGATGTAACAACAGCACTTCAAGACCATTCGTAGTAGTGGTTCGAGATACCGAGGGGCCAACAGTCTTCTGTGATGACATTGTGACGACCTTAACCTTAAACGCAGGGGTCCCTGCCAATAGTGATGACCGAGGTTGGGTAACCGTATGGGCTTCTGATTTCAACTGTAAAGTGAACGATTGTGATACAGGGCAAATTATTCAGACGCTACGTTTCCCCTCACAAGGCATCGGACAGTCAACGCCTCCTGCTGATACTTCTTTTGGCTGGACTTTCAATTGTACCGCTCGAGGAGAACAAGTGGGTGACCTTTGGGTAAGAGATGCGGCAGGCAACTGGGATTACGTCCGCGTAACCGTTGATGTACAAGATAATATGAATGTTTGCCCAGACATTAGTATTGCAGGAGCAATGATTTCTGGTAGAATTCAGAACGAAGCGGGCGAAAGCGTCGAGGAAGTGACGGTCAAGATTGGTGGTTATAACATGGCGGCCGAAGTGACGGGAATCGACGGTAACTACGAATTTGACCAGCTCCCTACACAAAGCAATTATACCGTAGCACCAGAGAAGAATATGAATCCATTGAACGGTGTTTCTACCTTTGACTTAGTATTGATTAGCAAGCATATCTTAGGATTGAAGAAATTGGATTCTCCCTACAAGCACATTGCTGCGGACGTAAACAACTCTGGAACCATCACTGCCTACGATTTAGTACAACTACGACAATTGATTTTGAATGTGAAGACCGAATTTTCGAACAACAATTCTTGGAGATTCGTAGATGCGAGTTACGAATTTAAGACCGATAACCCCGCAGCGGAAGCCTTTACAGAAGTAGCTAGCGTAGGTAACTTGGCTTCTGATACCAAAGCAAACTTCATTGCCGTGAAGATTGGAGATGTCAATACCAACGCAGTCGCCAATCGAGGCCTAATTAGCAGCGAAGCGAGAACAGTTAAGAAAGACTTAGCATTTATAGCCGAAGATGTTCGATTTGAAACGGGCGCCATTGTTAACGCCGCCTTCAATCTAACGAACTTGGAGAACGTCGAAGGATACCAATTCACGATGAATTTTGACCCAACGAAAGTCGATATTCTACAAATCGAAGAAGGGATAGCGCAGGCAGCAAACTTTGGAACACAAGCCATCATGCGTGGTCAGCTAACTACCAGTTGGAACCAAGGAAGTGAACTAGCTACTTTAGAAGATAGAATGTTTACAGTGGTATTGAGAGCAAAACAAGCAGGTGCATTAAGCGATGTCGTTAGCATCGGTTCAGAATTAACGAAAGCGGAAGGCTATACTACGGAAGGAGAGCTAATGAATGTGAAACTTGACTTTGGTGGAAATGATGCGGCAAGCAAAGAATTTGCCCTACACAATAATAAGCCGAATCCATTCAAAGAGGCAACCATCATTAGCTTCGATTTGCCAAAAGCAAGTACGGCTAAGTTGACCATCTTCGACATCTCTGGTAGAATTGTTACCGCAATGGAACGCTCTTACGAAAAGGGCTACAACGAAGTACAAATTGAAAAAGCAGTATTAAATGGAAGTGGAATCTATTTCTACCAAATTGAAACAGCTACACACATTGCTAAGAAGAAGATGATTTTGATAGACTAATAGCTAGGTTAAAAACCTAATCTTCAAATCCCTCTTCGACTATCTGGTCGGAGGGGGATTTTTGTTATTATGAATTGTAGGTTCTGAAAAGACGGGTTTTCTAAGAAATAAAAATAAAAAATTGCATAATTATGTTGATTCTATATTATTTTTTCTATTTTAGCATTGTGTTTGGAAGTAGTACGTTTAGGCAAAGGAAAGTTTATGTCAGAATACTAGAAAAAAAAGTAGAAAAATAAATTATCTTATGTTGTATATTTGCTTCCGAGCACAAAAAAGTAAACCTAATTCTTTAACCCCAAAAAGTACATAAATGACGTAAAGTACCAACCTTTACTGTTTTTGAAATGCCACCCCCTATCAAAATATTACCAATTGTATTTTGATGCTTCTTCTCAGTTTATCTCATTTGCCGCTACGTTTACCGTACGGAGTTCAACGGGCTTAACCAGCAGCCAATTCTATCCATCGTAATAGAATATTTCCTTATTGTCAAATCCGTAACCGATATTGTAAACCCTGTTTAACAGTTCCGCTCGATTCGTCGAAAAAAGAATATTGTTAAGCTTTTCTTCCCATGTAAGCGAATTCACAAGACTACTTTTCTGAACAGCTATTCTAATAGCGTAGAACTCTAAGTGAAAGGCTACTTTGGGAGTCTATTTTGTAATAAAGCAGCCTCTCTATTCTGTTATGGAATAGTTGGTTAAAACTGATATTTTTACTTGATTATCAAGTACTTATATACTCACATTTTTCTTTTGTAAACCTATAAAATTGAACACATGAAAAGACCGAATTTTACTTCGTTCTCAAAACGGGGGTATTTTACCCTGTGCATGATGTTGTTTTTTCTCGCATCCAGTATTTCTGTCCAAGGGCAGGCGTTCTGTACGATTGCGTGTAACGACAACATTCAAGCGTCGCTCGGGACCGATTGTCGGGTAAAAATTACCTACGACATGGTTCTCGAGGATGCTGACAATTCTCGTATTTGCTCACCTAACGGCCCGCAGGCCTTCGTTATCACCGTTCTGGACAAGAACGACGGAGTAGTCGCCGAAACGGGTTCTTCCAAAGACTTCATTACTTGCGAAGATGTACAAAAAAATGGCAACAATGTCTTCAGAGTGAAGGCTAAGCATTGGGCGACTGGCAACAATTGCTGGGGCTTCATTACTATTGAAGACAAAATTAAGCCCGTACTGGAGTGTAAGGAAGTACTGGTTCACTGTAATGAGCCTTTTACGCCCGAGTACATTGAGTGTAGTCGTGGAAGAGGCTTTGGTTATCCCAAAGTGACAGACAACTGCGACGAATTGCGGTCACCCGTCTTGTATCCGAATGAAAACGGATTGAGCTGCGGTGCTATCGACTTGACCTTTAAAGATGAGGTCGTGGACGTTGAGTGCGTTGACCCTAACTGGCCTGGTCATAGTGCCTACGTTAGAAGAACTTGGACGGCCGTTGATGCTTCTGGTAATTCTATGAGCTGCGTTCAGCTAATCAGAATTGCACGCGTCACTTTGTCTCAGATTGACTTGCAAAAGTCGCTACCCAACTACACGAGCTTGCCAGGAGACAAGCCCGCCATCCAAAGGAAGAAGGCGAATGGCTGTACTCCTAACACTAGTCCCGGTCTAGTATTGGGCGGTAAGTGTCCCGACGGCGAAGGTAACCTAGTTGGCGAAACTACTCGACCTGGTAATGGTGGGATGAGTAACGAACCTACTGGTTTTCCTATGATTAAAGGTATTCCTGTAACGAAGTACCCAGCGGACGGGTCTGGAGACCTAAATATCGGTTACCAGTACCCTTGGGACTCTTACGGATTCTGTGAAATCAACGTCGAGTTCAAAGACCACGTTGTGCCCGTATGCGTAGGTTCTTTCAAGATTTTACGTACTTGGAAGCTAATCGACTGGTGTACGAACGAAATCGTAGAATATACCCAAATCATTAAAGTAGTGGATGAAGAAGCGGTCATTGATTGTCCTTCGGATATTGCTTTAACTACTAACACCAATCCTAAGGCTTGTGAAGCTGACTTTACGATTCCAGATGCGACCATTTGGGAGGCTTGTGGTGAAGTGTCTAACGCTACTGTTACCATCGTTGGCGAGCGATTTGTAGAAAGACCTTACGCTTCTCACGCTAAGGAGGAGTACTTCGTTTTACACAAAAAAGAAGGTATCATTATTGGCCCCAAGACGGGTGACCCCGTTGTGGTAAGTTTTGGTAGCGTGAAGCTACCTGGTCCAGATTGTAAAGAACCACTTGCTAAGTACCGAGTGACTTACGAATACATTGACCATTGTGGCAATGAAGCATCTTGTACGTACCACGTAACGGTGGCGGACAAAACGGCTCCAACGCCCGTTTGTGATGAAATCACGCAAGTTACCGTTGACCGAAACTGTGAAGCGAATATCTTTGCCGAAACTTTCGACGATGGTAGTTTCGATAACTGCGACCCAGGACCGTTGAAGTTCTCTGTTAGAAGAATGGATGTTGGTGGTGAGTTTAAGCCGCACGTAACTTTCACTTCACAAGACGTTTGGGATACTAAGGATGGTAACCCCACTATGGTAGAATTGAAAGTAGAAGATTGCCACGGTAACTTCAATACTTGTATGGTAGAAGTATTAGTGGACGATAAAGAACCTCCAGTAGTGAGAGTAGAGGATAAGACCATTTGCT
>JBCCQK010000437.1:0-7439 GCA_039024375.1 Bacteroidota bacterium | reverse complement strand
TGAAAAAATAAATTGACCAATTTTGAAATGGATACTTTTTTGTATGCTTTGGAAAAGTATAGAAAAAAGATTCAACCCGCCCGCCCGAGGCATTCGGGCTGGTTCAAAATTCTTCTAGTCAATTTATTTTTTCAGTAATACCAAGATAAAAACACAACTACTTTTGAAATAGCAATCCAGAGTTACTCTTATTTTCATTTTGTAAAAAACGATAGTGCTTTGGTTGCGATGCAATAAACATTTTTTGGTGTTCGGTCGTGTCAAAAATGATAGACCTACAATTTTAAGTAAGTTCGCAATCCACAACTCGGAGAGTTATGTTACGTGAGCCTACCAATTTTGAAATTTAACCTTCTGATTATCAGAACTTTCAAATTTTGGCTTTGTAACCAGCCCGCACAGCAGTCTGGCGGGTTTTAGATTTTACATTTCACACGTCTGAACACCCTTTTTGCGAAAGCAACTCAAAATTATGAACAAACAACGAACACTCCTCCGAGGGCTATGCCTATACCTATGCTCCATTATGCTGCACGGCCTTACTGCCCAATCTTTTTCTTTATCTAGTTTAAAAGGCGAATTTTTAAATAGTCCAACTTCGTTGCAGTTTGGCCCCGACGGCCGTTTGTACGTCGCCCAACAAAATGGACTTCTACTTGCCTACTCCATTCAGCGAAATTCGAGCGTGGACTATCAAGTGACTGGAACCGAAGTGATTAATAATATTCAGCAAATCGAAAACCACAACGATGACGGTACACTAGATTTTGACCCAAAAAGTAAGGATAAGCGACAAGTAACGGGGATTTTGGTAACGGGAACGGCCAATAATGTCATCATTTATGTCGGGTCGAGCGATTCTAGAATTGGTGGCGGTAGTAGCAAAGGAGACGTCAATTTGGATACCAACTCGGGCATGATTTCTCGACTGACCAAATCGGGCGGCAGTTGGCAACGCTTAGACCTCGTGCGTGGATTACCCCGTTCGGAAGAGAATCACGCCAATAATGGAATGCAGATTAAAGGGAACCTACTGTACGTCGCCCAAGGCGGCAACACCAACGCCGGCGCCCCTTCCAATAATTTTGCGTTTATCACGGAGTACGCCCTTTCGGGGGCCATCCTAACCGTTAATTTAGCGGTAATCGACGCCCTGCCCACCAAAACCGCTTCGGACGGTAGCCAATACAAATACGATATACCGACCCTCGATGACCCTACTCGACCGAACCAAAACGGCCAAGACGTGGGTGACCCGTTCGGCGGCAACGATGGTTTGAACCAAGCCAAATGGGTAGCGGGCGGTCCCGTGCAAGTCTATGCGGGTGGTTTTAGAAACATCTACGATTTAGTTTGGACGACCGATAATAAGTTATACACTTGGGATAATGGCCCTAATGGTGGCTGGGGCGGACATCCTGCCAACGAAGGCTTCGGTACGGCGACAAACAACTGGATTGCGGGCGAACCGGGGTCTAGTACAAACGGGCCAAACGATGGACCTGTTAATAACAAAGATGGGTTACATTTTGTTAATGGTTCCAACTATTACGGTGGTCATCCCAATCCGATTCGGGCAAATCCCAACGGGGCGGGATTATTTACCCACGATGCTAGTTTGAGTCAAGGTGGAAGCGCTGGCGTTTGGCGGACTTCGAAAAATGGTCCTAATCCTTTACCAATGGACTGGCCTCCTGTACCCGCTAGTTTGGCGAATCCAACTGAAGGAGACTACCAAAATCCGGGAGTTAACGACCCGTCCATTTTTACCGTCACGAACTCTACGAATGGCTTAGTAGAATATACGGCATCTAATTTTGACAACACCATGAAGGGCAATTTAATCGCCGCTTCTTTCAAAGGGCCTTTGTATCGAGTACAACGCAACGCTAGCGGTGGCATCAACAGTACCAGTTCGGTGACTACGCTGGCCAATAATTTTGGTAGTCTGCCCTTGGATGTAACGACGCAGGGCGATAATGACCCGTTTCCAGGAACGATTTGGGTAGCTACTTTGGGTGATGATAAGATTAGCATTTTAGAACCCCAAGATTTTGGTGGTTGTAGTAATGGCAACAGTTCGCAAGACGAAGATGGGGACAGCTATACGAACGTTGACGAATTGGCCAACGGCACCGACCCTTGCAATGCGGCCGACCTACCCGCCGATTTTGACAAAACTTTTATCAACGGCTTTTTGGTATCCAATTTGAACGACCCCGACGACGACGACGATGGCTTGCTAGACGCCGTGGACCCCTTCGTGTGGGACCCACAGAACGGTTCATCGACCAATATTCCCGTCAATTATCCATTACTCAACGCCGACCCCGGATTTGGCTTTTTTGGGTTAGGTTTTACGGGGCTGATGAGCAACGGTTCGACCGATTATTTGAACTTGATTCAAGATGAGGACAATAGCGGTACGGAAATTATTGCGGGCGGTGCGGTCGGCTTATTGACTTTTAATAACGTGCCAAAAGGCGACCCTTACACGAACAATAATACGCAACAAAACGGTTTCCAATTTGGCCTCAACGTCAATCAAAACACGCAGCCGTTTGTGTACGAAGCGAGTTTGTTGGGTCCGATTTTCATTAGCACCCCACAGCAATACCAATCGGCGGGTATTTTCATCGGAACGGGCGACCAATCAAATTATTTCAAAGCAGTTATCAACGGCAACGGACCGACGACGGGTATCCAAATTTTGTACGAAGAAGCCAATGCGATTGTCGATAATCAGCAAGTAAACATCAATAATATTGGCTACGAAAGCGACATTCGACTGTTGATGAAAGTGACGCCGAGCTCGGGTCAAGTACAGGTGCAATACGCTATCGGTAACGGGACGCCACAGGACATTGGGCAGCCCGTCTCGTTGCAGGGAAATGTACTGTCGGCTTTGCAAAGCAGTAATCAAAGTTTGGCCATTGGCATTATTTCCACGGCGATTAATTCCACTTCGACTTTCAACGCTACGTGGGATAATTTGAGCGTGGAATATTTGGATAATACGTCACCGCCAGCTTCTACTTTGATTACTTCTACAAACTCCCTCAACTTTACGGCCAGTAATACTACTCAAAATGTCACCTTGACCAACAGCAACGGTCCACAGGGAATCCTTATCCAAAGTTTAAATACGAATAATGCCACGTTCAATGCGTCTATTTCGCAAGGGCTACCTTTCAATTTAATGCCTAGTGCCAGTGTTAACGTCGCCGTAAATTTTTCTTCGGGAAATGACGAAAGTGGCCAGTTAACCATTCAGCACACGGGGAATAATGGACCAACGACAACCGTGAAGCTAATGGCTAATACTAGTAGTTCGGGTGGTGGCGAAACGGTCACCGAAAGCTGCAACGGCCATACCATTGAACACGGCAACGGTACTATTAAATTAATCAGCGATGGCTCGGCTAGTTTCTTTAAAGTATTGGACGAAAATTGGCAGTTCATCAACAGTTGCGGTTGGAATTGTGGTGGTTCGTTTACGGTCAACAACTTAGCGGCGGGTAAATATCGGGTCTTTTTTGAAAACAGCAACTACCAAACAATTTGCGATAAACTCATTACCCTCGGTGGCGGAGGTGGCGGCAATAGTGACCCCGACAACGATAACGACGGCGTCCCCGCTTCGCAGGATTGCAACGATAACGACCCGAATTTAACGACGGTCGGAGCTAGTTGCAACGACGGCAATCCCAACACCAATAACGACGTGGTTCAAGCCAATTGTACCTGCACGGGAACGCCTTCGAGCGGCGGCGGTGGTGGCAATACCGTCACCGAAAGTTGTAGCGGCAACACCATCGAACACGGCAACGGTACCATTCGATTAATCAGCAACGGCTCGGCGAGTTTTTTCAAAGTACTGGACGAAAATTGGCAATACATTGATAATTGTGGTTGGAATTGTGGCAATTCGTTTACGGTTAACAACTTAGCGGCGGGTAAATATCGAGTCTTTTTTGAAGATAGTAATTACCAGCCCGTTTGCGATAAGCTGATTACGCTCGGTGGCGGCGGTGGTGGTAATAATGACCCCGACAACGATAACGATGGCGTTCCCGCTTCCCAAGACTGCAACGATAACGACTCGAATCTAACGACCGTCGGAGCGAGTTGTAACGACGGTAATCCCAATACGAATAATGACGTCGTACAAGCCAATTGTACTTGTGCGGGAACACCTTCGGGTGGTGGCGGCGGAAATACGGTCACCGAAAGTTGCAACGGTAACACTATCGAACACGGCAACGGCACCATTAAGATGATTAGCGGCGGGTCGGCCAGTTTCTTCCAAATTGCGGACGGCAATTGGAGTCCCGTTGACCACTGCGGTTGGAATTGTGGCAATACCTTCGAAGTCAACAACTTAGCGGCGGGTCGCTACCTAGTCAATTTTCAAGATGCCAATTACAATTCTATTTGTGAAAAATGGATTGAGATAACGGGCAGCAACAACGCCACCGCATCGGCGGGGAATCGAATTACTCGTCATCTATCCTTGGCCACCTACGCTTCGGAACAGGCCGTTGACCTACAATGGGCGACCAATACGGGTTTCCTCAACGATTATTTTGAAGTAGAAAAATCTACCGATGGACAACATTTCACCACGATTCAAACCGTTAAAAATAAGGAATTGGGTAGTGAAATGATAGTGCATCAACTCACAGACGAAGCCCCCGAAGTCGGCACCAATTATTACCGCATCAAGCAAATTTACCGCAACCAATCTTTCACCTATTCGGAAGTGCGGGCTGTCAATTTTGCTTTTGATGTTCATAATTGGACGATTTTTCCCAACCCGACGAAGGGAACGCTACACGTCAATTTAGTTAAATATAAAGACCAGCCCGTGACGCTTCAACTGACTAATGTGAACGGCTCAGTCATGTTATATCGCCAATTTGACGCTGCTCACGATAATTCAGTGCTGCTCGACTTATCGACCTTTGATAATGGCTTTTATTTGCTGCATACGCAGGCGGCGGGGCATCGGCTGCGGTCGGAGAAGGTGATGATTTTGCGGGGGTATTGATGGAAAATGAAAAACGACGAATATACGTCAGAACAAGAAGCTCCCTTGGCGTCATTAAGAGTAAGTAACAACTAAAAAATAGGTTGATAACATGAAAAAATGGTACGAATCCCTTTTCGAAAATTCCGCAAAGAAGTATGACAAAGAAAGATTTGTCAAAGGAACGATTGGTGAGTGTGATTTTATAGAAAAAGAGGTAGCGTACAATAAAGATTTGAAGATAATTGACGTCGGGTGTGGAACAGGAAGGCACTCCATAGAATTGACAAAGAGAGGGTATAATGTAACGGGAATTGATTTATCTACATCTCAAATTTTAAGAGCCAAAGAGAAAGCAAAAACTGCAAATATCGAGATTGAATTTTTAGTAGGGATGCTAGAAAGTTACCATTTAGTGATGAATTCGAAGTGGCGATAATGATGTGTGAGGGTGGATTTCCATTAATGGAGACGGACGAAGAGAATTTTGACATATTAAAAAGTGTGGCCAAATCCCTTAAACAAGGAGGAAAAATTATTTTCACAACATTGAACGGACTATTTCCCATTTTTAATTCAACGAATGAATTTGCAAAAGGAAAAGAAGAAGAAAATGCGCAATTCCAAAATAATAGTTTCGATTTAATGACCTTCAGAGACCACTTTGACGTTGAATTTGAAGATGACTTAGGCAACAAGCGAACAATTCAATGTAATCAAAGATTCTATATTCCTTCTGAAATCACCTGGTTATTAAAAACACTTGGGTTCAAGGACATTGAAATTTTTGGAGCAAACCTTGGACAGTTTTCAAGGGAAGATAAATTGACAACAAAAGATTTTGAAATGTTGGTAATTGCCAATAAGAAGTGACGAAATAAGTAACCTTTACATCGGGGAACATTAAGAATCTCCTTCTGCTAGTCCCCAAATTAAAATTTAACTTACATTTAGTTGACATTGATTTAATATTTGACGTAGAATCACCTACTTTTGACGAGAAGTTTCGTTTAAAATAATACAGTCCCCCTAGTTAGTATTTTCCATTTATGTTTGATTTTGTACTAACGCATAATCATACAGAGAACCCAACCGCTTTAGGTATTCTGATTACGGTATTATGTGCGTTTTTTTTGGCTTCTGTGTTGGTATTGACGTACGAATTGACCACCAAAGCCATTAATCGACCCGTCCATTTTCTGCAAGCGATGGTGTTGATTTCAATTGTTGCGGCGACGGTGATGCAGGCCATCGGTGATTCGTTGGCAAGAGGACTTGGGATGTTAGGGGCTTTGGCAATTATTCGATTTAGAACCGTTTTGGACAATCCGAGAAACATGGCCTTCATGTTCGCCGCCTTAGCGACGGGAATTGCTTGTGGTGTCTTTGGGTTTACGATTGCTTTTATTGGGACTTTTGGATTTTGCACAGCGGCGGTATTACTACGTTTTTCTCCTTTAGCTAATACCGACGATTTAGTGGGAACATTGAAAATTGATATTCCAATAGGGAGCAATTTAGAACAACAAATTGAGCAAATTTTAACCGCTTATTGCGCCAAATACGTCCTAAAACAAGTCCGTTTTTTGAACCTTAGAAAAACGGGAAAAATTAAAGATTTGGCGGGTAACGTTATTGAAGAGAAGGAACTGGAAAATTTAAAGGAATTTAATTATCAAGTCCGTCTCCATCCGCAAAAGAGTAAAGATGAATTTGCCAATGCATTGGAACAATTGTCGGATGTGAGAGACCTTCGGTTGAAATTTGATGTTGAGACTGTTAGATTATAGGTATATTTTCATAAAAATTCAAATTCATTACAAATATTGATTGAAATGAGCATCGAGCCCATTTCAATCAAAAAAGGTTTTTTTAAGGGAGAACTAAAATCCCCTTTTTACAATTTTTTCGTTCGATACGAAAAAAATTGTTAGAAACGCCTAGCTAGGCAATTTAATAAAAAGGCTGTGAGTTGGTCATAGTTTTTTGAATAGAAAGTATGAGATACATCAACGTTTTTTACATTTCTATACTCTTGGTGGGCATTGCGTTGTGGCAACTCAACCGGTCTATGGGAAAAGAAGTCGTCACTTTTTACGGCTTTGCAGAAAATAAAGAAACCGAAATCAATTACAATTATTCCGTCGTAGTGGGAAAAATTCACGTTAGTCCCGGACAGCGAGTAAAGCAAGGCACTCCTCTTCTCGATATGTATCGCATCAACGCCAAGGAAACGTTGGCTGACCAACCGTTTCGAATTGAAGAATTGCGGGCTAAAGTGCGCGCTTGGCAACAAGAAAAGCGAGGAAGGATTAAGTTAAAGGAACAGGAAAGAACAGCCAAAATTGCGGCGCTTGATGCGGAAATCGAAAAATTAACCGAGGCGCAAAAATTTAAAGCATCTTTGTAC
>JBCCQK010000436.1:0-7454 GCA_039024375.1 Bacteroidota bacterium | reverse complement strand
TTCTCAGAGACACTAAATAAATACCTTTAGATAAGTCACTGGTCTCTAAATTTAAAGTAGTCGTACCTTTATCAAATTGTTGAGGTACTTGCTTTACCAACTGACCCGTTGTAGAAAATAGCTGCAAAGTGGCATCGAAAGTCTCACTAGCAGTTACCTTAATGGTCACTGTTTGATTAGCGGTGGTTGGGTTCGGCTGAATCGTCCATTCGTTAACCGTTTCAATCGTGGAAACGCTCGTAGAAAGTCCCGTTATAAACCGAGCTGTCTCCGACGGCGGCGAACAAGTATTAGAGGGATTGAAAGGAGTAACTCGCCAACGGTAATTACGGTCGGCTTCTAACACGTCTTCTAAAACAATTGAAGAACTAGAGGTAATATACTTAAAATTGTCAATATTAAAACTTGAAGAGCGGTCAACTTCCACTAAATAACTCGTTGCGCCAGCTACTCTATCCCAATCCAGTTTCACTTTGTTAAAAGAACTAGTTACCTCCCGATTGATAGGTGATACTAACTTAGGCGAATCGGTTATCTCATCGGATGAAGGTGAATAATCGTTTGTGGTCAAAAAATTCCTGCCTGGTGTAGCAATATCTGCCAACATCAAATCTACTTGTGATTGTGTAAAACGACTCGTACAATTATCTGAGAAATAACTCATGATGAGCGTTTCGTCGGGGTCCACTTGGTCACCATTTGGGTCTTTAACATCCGCCGAGTAATCACAACTGTTTCTATTGTTCCAAGTAAGGGCAAAGTTATAATCGGGACGAGTGTCACAAAGCATATCGCCCGCCGTTTCACAATTGCTGCCATCCATTAACTCCGTTCTACTTCCATTTGGTGCCCTATCAGAAACGGGACTACCGTGTTTAGTGGTGGAGTAAGGGTCTGCATCCCAACCAAGATGTGGGTGCATCAAGCTGAAGAAATGACCGACTTCGTGGGCCAGTGTATTATTTTGACCAGAAATTTGATTTCGACGAATAACCACCCAATCGTTAACGGTATCGTAGTAGCCTAAGGTTATGCCAACTGGCGGACCTGATGAGGACGAAGCATCATTGACCATCCAAACGTTTAGTGCTTCTCGGTTTCTTCGTTGGCGCATGGTAAATTGAGCAGAAGTTACCGTGTGGTTTTCGTAGATTACTTCGTTAGCGATGTATTTAGGGTCTTCTGCGAAGAAAAATCTGACGTCAAATTCCCCAAATTGTTCGTTCAATAGACACATTTGGTCCATCAAATCGGTTATTTGAACGCCTCCACTCCCATCATTTTTGGTAATAACGTTAAACTGAATGGGAATATAGGTAACGGCATTTCTACTTCTGCTCGGCCGACTTTTAGCGATTCGCATATTATTCAAGTAGCGCTTCATTTGGGACATTTGGTCCGCATAAGTGTTACCGCAAACGTGCCGGTGTTCTTGTGCTTCGGTAATAGTCGTTAAAAGAATCATCAAAAAAAACAACAAAGTAAATCTGTGCATCGTCTGTAAGTATTTTTCAGTGAGATAGCCTTAAACGAAGTTACGTTTAGTGCCCTCCCCAATGGTCATGAAATTTATATAACGGGAATAAACGGGTTCTATGGATTAGATGTTTTTTACAAAAGTAGAAAAAAGCCAAACGGCTTCGGAAAAAGAAACTAAACTTTGTCGGAAAAACAACGAAGAATACTTACAAATTGCTACGCTGTGACAATTTACAGAATGAAAAAACCGAAGTTTATTTAGGCTATGGTTCCACTCCCCAAATAAAAACGCATTTGAGCAACTTAAAAAATGACCCATCGTTTTGTAAATAAGAACACTTTAAAATTGCCAAAAATAAGAGCGAGTATGAATGTACCCTACCTATCTTTTGACGCTGCAAACGAACAAGTAAGAGCGGAAAGCTTAGCTGCCTTCGAACAATTTTTTGATAAAAAATGGTTTGTCCTAGGTCAAGAAGTTAAAGCATTTGAAGAAGCTTACGCTGCATACAACCAAACAGAACACTGCGTTGGGGTAGCCAATGGTTTAGACGGTTTAATTATAGCACTGAGAGTTCTGGGAATCGGTGAAGAAGACGAAGTATTGGTCGCTTCCAATTCGTATATCGCAACGGTAATTTCCATTTCGGACGTGGGCGCAAAACCCGTTTTCGTGGAACCAGACGAACAAACGTATAATATCGACCCCGATAAATTAGAAGCGGCCATTACGCCTAGAACTAAGGCAATCATGCCCGTACATTTGTACGGACAACCGTGTGAAATGGACAAAATTATGGCCATTGCCCAAAAATACAATCTAAAAGTTATCGAAGACAATGCACAGGGACACGGGGCTACTTTCGATGGACAGATTACGGGTAGTTTTGGAGACATCAACGCTACTAGTTTCTATCCAACAAAAAATCTAGGTGCTTTAGGGGATGCGGGAGCTATGACGACCAATGATGCGTCATTGGCGGCCGAAGCGGCTAAAGTTCGAAATTACGGTTTTGAAAAAAGGTATTATTGTAAGTATAAAGGTTTGAATTCCCGTTTGGACGAGTGCCAAGCGGCGTTACTGAACGTCAAATTGAGGTATATGGCAGCCTGGACGGCCGAACGACAGCAAATTGCTAAGTGGTATCGTGCCGCCTTAGCTGATATTCCTAGCATTATTCTACCCTATGACCACCCAAAAGTGAACTCCGTTAACCATATTTTTCTTATCCGTACGGAACAGCGGGACGAATTACAAAATTATCTAAAAGAACACGGTGTTGGCACCTTGATTCACTATCCAGTCCCTCCACATCTACAAGAGGCTTACCAAGATTTAGGATATCAAAAAGGCGATTTTCCAATTGCGGAAAAACTAGCCGATACGTCTTTGAGCTTACCCGTTTTTATTGGCATGACAAAAGCACAGGTTGACTACGTGGCAGAGCAGGTAAAGGCTTTTTGTTCAGTTGGAGCGTAGTACAAATTGGTAACGCAATCAAAACATTTTAGGACTTTGACAATCAGCACAGGTATAACCGCCATTTTAATTTTGATACAACAAACGGCGGTTACACCCATCACCACTTTATCTAACTAGTCAACTATTTACTAATCAATACATTAGCTTTCAAACACTACATTCATACTCTCACAAATTTTACCCGCTGCTTCTTCTAAGTCACTTGCTTGGTGCGCCGACGAGACGAACCCTACTTCGTAACCCGATGGCCCCAAGTAAACACCTCTTTGCAGTAATTCGTGGTGTAACACTTTAAACTTTTCCATGCTCTTTGGGTCAATTTGGTCGGCTCGCTGAATTCTTTCTTTGGTAAAAGCAACCCAAAAAATCGAACCTATTTGAACGATATTTACCTCATATCCCTTTTCGTCGCAGTAGGTCTGGATGGACTGAACAAACCGAGTGGTCTTCGCAGCTAAATCTTCGTAAAAGTTCGGCGCCAATAAGGCCTTCACTGCTGCCAATCCAGCAGCCATCGCAACGGGATTTGCAGATAGTGTCCCCGCTTGGTAAACGGCTCCTTCGGGTGCAATGTGCCCCATGATTTCTTTGCTGGCAGCGTAAGCCCCTACGGGCATTCCCCCGCCAATAATTTTGCCGTAGGTGATGATATCTGGTTCAATGTCGTAATAACCCGCAGCCCCTTCAAAGCCAACTCGAAATCCCGAAATCACTTCATCAAAAATTAGTAAAACGCCATATTTGTAGCACTTTAGGCGTAAACACTGCAAAAAGGAACGGTCTTGCAATAATAAGCCATTATTGGCTGGGACGGGTTCAACAATGATACAAGCAATATCATCACTGTATTTTTGTAGTGTTTCGTCCAATAACTTGGGGTCATTTAAGGGCAAAACAATCGTTTCATTAGCAAAAGAAGGAGGAATTCCCGCCGATGTACTGACCCCAAAAGTCGCTAGTCCTGACCCTGCTTTCACCAACAAAGAATCAACGTGACCGTGGTAGCAGCCGTCAAATTTAACCACCTTGCTTTTGCCCGTCACACCTCTCGCCAAACGAATGGCCGACATAACGGCCTCTGTTCCCGAACTCACAAAGCGCATTCTATCAATGTAGCGATTGTTTTCCAAAATCATTCGGCCAATCTCATTTCCCAATTTTGTGGGCGTACCAAAAGAGGTACCATTAGTTACCGTTTTCAAAACGGCTTCTCTAATCTCCGCATGATTGTGTCCTAGGATGAGTGGTCCCCAAGAGCAGCAAAAATCAATATATTTGTTATCGTCTTCATCCGTGAATCGGCAACCGTAGCCCCGTTTAACAAATAAAGGGGGACCAGAAACGGATTTAAAAGCGCGAACGGGAGAGTTAACCCCACCCGGAAAATAATGTTTAGCCTCTTCGAATAAGGTGGCAGAATTATTGCGATTGATACGATTTTCCAACTTCATTAATTTTTGCGATTTGGAAATTTTAAAAGTGCGAAAGTAATTAAGATTGTGTAACAAATGAGTCGATAATTTGTAAAAAATTCCTTTTTAGAGTACTATTACATTTTTCAATTAGCAATGTGCCATGAATAATGTGCGTACTCTAAAAGAGTTAACGTCTAAATCCCCATACGGGCAAGCAGTTGTCCAAGTCAACAGTAAGTAAAGCATCCGTTGTCCAAAGAAAAATCTGACGGAGCTACGGCAATTGACAATGAACAATAGTGACTAATATCCAGAGACTAGCATCCAGTAACCAGTAACCAGCAAAATGCCCTTTTTAGATACAGAAATACCGGGTTTAAAAATATTTGAACCGAAGATTTGGCGAGATGACCGAGGTTATTTTTACGAGTCTTATAACCAACAGACTTTCGAGGCTGCGGGGATTACCAACGTTTTTGTACAGGACAATCAAGCGCTATCGACCTACGGAATTTTACGAGGGTTACATTACCAACTGCCTCCTTACTCACAAGCTAAATTAGTGAGAGTCCTAGCAGGAGAGGTCTTAGACGTAGTGCTAGATATTCGTCCTAATTCGCCCACCTTTGGTCAACATTTTAGTATTCGTTTAAGTGCAGCTAACAAAAAACAACTATTTGTCCCAAAGGGTTTTGCCCACGGTTATGTTGTCATGAGCGATATGGCTATTTTTGCCTATAAATGCGATAATTTTTACGCAAAAAGTCACGACGCAGGGATTTTATTTAGCGACCCTAGCTTGAACATTGATTGGCAAATTAATTTTGAACACATTATCCTTTCGGAAAAAGATAAATTACAACCGCTTTTTAAAGACCATCGACGTTTTTTAATGACTTCCCTAAATGAATGATGGGTGATTTCCTCGCAACTCGGAGAGTTACGTTACGGCTAGGGGGCAGATTTAATACTTGTACCAATTTATGAAAAAAATATTAGTAACGGGCGCCAATGGTCAAGTCGGCAGTGAACTGCAATTCATCGCCAAGCAGTTTCCCAATTTCGAATTCCTTTTTACGGATGCAGACACTTTAGACATCTCCAATTCCAACGCCCTAAGAAATTATTTTGCCAAAGAACAACCGGATTATTGTATCAACTGCGCCGCCTACACGGCCGTAGATAAAGCGGAAAGCGATACCGAAAAAGCAACACTCATCAATCAAACGGCAGTACAATATCTAGCCGACGCCTGTCAACAGCATCATACAGTTTTGCTACATATTTCTTCCGACTACGTTTATCACAATCGGGTAAATCGACCGCTCAAAGAGACAGACAAACCTAGTCCTAAAGGCGTTTACGCAGCTACTAAATTAGGCGGGGATTTAGCTGCTTTAGCCTATAATAAAAATACGGTGGTCATTCGAACCAGTTGGGTGTATTCTAGTTTTGGGCACAATTTTGTTAAAACGATGCTTCGGTTGGGCAAAGAGCGGGATAAGTTGACGGTGGTTTATGACCAGATTGGAGCGCCTACCTACGCACGAGATATTGCCAGCATGATGCTTTTTTTGGTACAAAAAGTTGAAGAGGGCACCACCAATTATCGGGGTATTTATCATTTTGCACCGACGGGCGTTACCTGTTGGTACGATTTTGCCAAAGCTATTTTTGACTTGGAAAATATTGAGTGTGAGGTGCAACCCATTCCGACTTCGGCCTACCCTAATCCAGCTAAGCGACCGCACTATAGTGTTTTGAACTGTGATAAGATTAAGAAGAGATTTGGGCTGGAAATTCCTTATTGGCGGGATAGTTTACGACGTTGTTTGAAAGAATTACAAAAGTAGTAGCTCAACCCAACCCCTTTAGCTTGTTTAGTAAGAAAACAATCTTCCCATTCACCGTCGGATTGACATTAAAAAATAGGTCATTAATCAGCAACCAATCACTTTCTTTTTTGATGGAAATAATATCCGCATAAGCAACCTTAGCGGCATCTTTAAAGTGCGCTTTCCAATAAAGGGCATCCTCCGTCAACGCAAAGCCTTCTCGACAGGTCCCGAACACCGTTTGGTCGGCAATGAGCAAGATTTTTTCGTCTTTGGCGGGAAAAAGAAAGTTGCGGCTGGCGTTTTGCAACTTCTTCAAAGGCATCGTAACAAAATCGGTGTATATTTTCAAATCTTCGTTCTCAATATCCAAAAAATCTACAACCATTTTTTGAACATCCACCTCCGCCTTTCGCTTACCTTCGTATTGCAACGCTTCGTCGGGAATATTGACTTCATTCAAGTCCTTACAATATTTCACCAAGAAAAAGTCAATTAATCCATCAAATGCTTTGGCTAACAATTGGTCAATTTCTTGGGGAACGGTATCCGTTTGCTTGACGTGAATCGTATAGGCTTCTTCGGCTAATTGGCGCGTTCGTAGGTCGAAAATTTCTTGAAAATCGGATTGCATCAACCGATTGATGTAGTCTTTTTTATTTCTAGGGTTTTGCGTTTCTCGAATTCGGCGGTCTAGCGCCTGCACAAAATATTGTTTGATTTCACTAGGTAAGCCTTTTAGCTTTCGAAAGTTAAGTGGGTATCGAGGCTCGTAAATCACTTTTTGTTCGGTCGGTTCAACTTTGGGTAGCTTTACCTTCGCACCACAATGGTGACAGAATCGAGCATCTGGTAATAATTGGGTACTACAAAAAAGACAGTTTCTCATATATTCTATTCAGATTAGGAAGATTTTTAGGAGGAAAAGCACTAGCTGAAGTCTAGTCCGTCATTAAAAGCCTTATCCTAATTGTTTAATGGCTAAATTGTTTAATTGTTGTTATTATTGTTCAGAATAGAGAACAGAGAACATTTCATTGAGGGAATAGAGACTCAAATTTCAAGAAAGTAAACAAGAATTTCGATTTCATTCCCATTTGTCAATATTCTAATTCCCTATTCTCAGTTCTAAATAGCTACGTTATTATTTGGAAAAGCAACTAATAGAACTAGAGTATCACTTTACCGCAAAATGCCCAATTTTTGCTAAAAATCCTACATTTCCGCCAATTATTCCCGCTC
>JBCCQK010000435.1:0-7488 GCA_039024375.1 Bacteroidota bacterium | reverse complement strand
GGGGGTTAGGGGGATGTTTCGTGCGAAATTACCGCTTAACATCCCCCTAGCCCCCTTCGAAGGGGGAAAATTCTGTGCAAAAAACTGGATTTTCTGCCAAAAAATAAATGCTGTAAAATTTGCAAAGAGAGAACTTAATAGCTCTGCTAAAAGTTGATGGCGAAACCGCGAAAAGCCCAAGGTGGTAATTAATCTTTTATTACCAATAAAATCAGCGAGTTTTTTATTCATAAAGAGTAGTAGTAGTTGGTATATTCGTTAGGGCGGGGGATGCAAATTGTGTCGATATTTGGAAATCAAATATAGGAAATCTTCTGCAGTTTTTATTTTTATTTTGGTTTGAATTTTTTAGACCATGTTTAAAAAATGGTCAATCAATACCTTACGAATAACAAGAAAAAGTCACACATTTCTAGTTATATTTAGATTTGATAAATTCATTTTTTTTATTTATGTTGCAAAATAATTGAAACGTAGCCCAATTGTTTTCCTCCCATCACTTGGTGCTTTTCCCCTCTTTTCAATCTATCAAAGCAGCCTCCATCGAATAAACACTGCTTGTTGTTATCGAACATTAAAACCCTTTCTCACAAGCACCATCCTATTAGCTGGTAAACTGGTTCATTCCTATTTGCCCTTGTCAATCAGCACCTTGAATTTAAGCACTATTTGAATTATGAATTTACATATTTTTTAAAATACGGTTGTTCGATGTATCAAGTCTCCAGACTTGATACGAATATCTCGGGTTGTGTAAAAAGGATATAAATAAATGAAAATAAAATGTGTAATTAAATAATTTAGAGCAATTGTTTTATTGCTAAAATTGTTTAATTGTCATTTTAAACTATTGCAAAACAACAATTTAGTAATAAAACAATAAAGCAATTCTCCCAAATAAACTTAAAAGTTACAAATATAATTATTTACATATAATGACTTTCTACACAACCCCCATTGAGCACCTATAATAACTAATAATAAGTAAGTTTATAAGAACCGAACTTTCCAATTTGTCAAACTAAACTATGCGTATGCTACACAAACATACCCTTCAATACTGTCTATCTATTGCGAGATATTTGCTGGCTTGCTGCTGCTTAGGGTTAGCTAGTACTGCAAGCTATGCGCAATGCTCCATGTCCTGTATCGGAGATATTCAGTTGTCGCTCAATCAAGATTGCGAAGCGGAAGTGACCTATCGTATGATTTTGCGAGACCCCGATAACTCCGATGTTTGTACGCCCAATGGACCGAGTGCCTACAAGGTAGTGGTGATGGACGAAGAAGGCGTAGAAATTCCAAGTAGCCCAATGGTTACCTGCGAATACATCGGTCGAACGTTGCAAGTAAAAGTAAAGCATTGGTATTCGGGCAATAGCTGTTGGTCAACGATGTTAGTGGAAGATAAACAACCGCCAATTTTGAACGATTGTCAGCCCGTTACGATTTTTTGCACCGAAAGCGCCGCTCCAACGAACGAGGGAGGTCAAGCGCCCGTGCCAACCATGACGAATACGTGTGAAGCAAGCTGTCAAAGTACATCGCTGACCTACGAAGATAAAGATTCCGTAACCTACACGTGTGGTGATGCTGAATTCGAAATGGGCATAGTCGCTTCCTTCAATCGAGTGTGGACGGCCTGTGACGATTTGGGTAATTGTTTCAGTTGTACGCAGCCGATTCTTATCCAACTTCCGACTTTGGCGGACCTTGATTTGCCGCCTTCCTTGACGGGAGATAAGGCGCTTGCTTGCGGCGATTGCGACCCGTCGGATTTATCCTGTACGGGAAGTCCAGTTTTAAACGGGACGGACCTCGCTTCAGATTTATGTCAAATACAATTGAACTATACGGATTCCATCGCCAATGTCCAATGCGAAGGAACCTACACTATTTTGCGAAACTGGACAATTCAGAACACATGCACTGAGGAAACACAATCGTACACGCAGACCATTGAAATTGTGGACCGAACACCACCGACAATTTCTTGCGCCAGCGGCAATATCGCCGTTGACGCTTCACCCGAGATGGCCAACGCCTGTATGGCGATGGTGACCGTGCCCGCTGCGGACATTACCGATAACTGTTCTAGGGTGGAAAATATCTTGGTGATTACGAAGCTGTTTCAATTGGACTCGGCAGGCAATCGAAAATTGATGCACCAAGCCGTGAACGAAAATGGCGGATTTAGTCTAGAATTGGCTTATGGTCTTTACGAAGTTTATTACCAAGCAACCGACGACTGTGGAAATGTGACGAATAATCTGGACGCCCCTTGCGAATTAGAAGTAAAAGATGATAGGGCACCGACGCCCGTCTGCAACGCTGTCACCAAGATAACGCTCGACCGTGACGGCAAAGGAATCATCTACGCCGCTTCTTTTGATAATGGCAGTTTTGATAATTGCTGTCTCGGAGAATTGGATGTGCGTCGTCTGGACCAACCCGTTGCGGATTATACTCCTTTTGTAGAATTTACCTGTGCGGATAGCGACTCTATGGAAGTGGAATTACGGGTAAGCGATTGTAACGGTAATTCGGCTATTTGTACCGTTATTGTGGTCATCGACGATGACGTTGCCCCTAAAATAGTAAGTTGTGCAGAACCCGTGAGCGTTAATTGCGCAGATGTTCGTTCTTTGGAGGAACTAGCGGACGCTTTGCTGACGCCGCCGACTACGACCGACGATTGCGGTGGCGGCATCCAAGCCAATGCCGTGGTTAAACACGACTTTAGAAACGAATGTGGGATTGGCGCCGTTGTTTTTGAATGGCAGGTATTCGATGCGGCGGGGAACGGCCCCGCTACGTGCGAACAGTTGTTAGCATTTGTCGATGAGACGCCCGCTACCATTACTTTTCCCGAAGATTACACCGCTACTTCCTGTGTAAACGCAGCGGAGTTAACGCCCTCCGTTACGGGTATGCCCACCATCGAAGGCAACGAATGTGAGCTATTCGAAACTTTATTCACGGATAGTCCACTAGAAGGAAAAAGTACCTGTGGTAGTTTCGTGCGGACTTGGGTGGTTACTAATATTTGTGCGGGCGATGACGCCACTGTGGAACATCAACAAACCATCACCTTCGACGATACGGAAGCGCCCATCGTTGATTGCCTGGGCGAATTTTTTGACATTTGTTTAGACGACGGCGCTTGTAGCCGTTCTTTCGAAGTGCCGGGCATTTTGGCCCTAGATTGCAGCGAAACGGTGGACATTCGAGCGGAATGGACGTACGTACCGAACGAAATTTGCGGAAGCGATACCATCCGAGGAATGGTAGCCGACGCCGCCGAAGGCTTTATGACGCCAGAATTTGGCCCGGGCCAATTGTGGATAAACTTCTACGCCACGGACGAATGCGGCAACGAAGCTCGCTGCGACCGAGACTACACGATTAAAGATTGCGAAGCGCCCGAAATCATCTGCTTGCCCGGCATTACGCTCAACTTGAACGAAATGGGCATCGTAGAAATTTGGGCCAACGACTTTCATTCAGAAGTATTGGATAATTGCGAGGACTGTTTTAGCGAAGATGACTATATTTTTTCTTTTCAAAAAGATACGATTGACAACGTTCGATTTTTCGATTGTTCCGATTTGGGGGTCAAAACGGCGCAGATTTGGGTGACGGATGCCTACGGCAATCAAAATTTCTGTCCCGTAACTTTTGTGGTCAAAGGGGCAGGGGAGTGTCTCAATTTGGGTATGGACACGTTAAGCACCGAAGCACCCGATTCGATGTCCACCGTACGGGGGGAAATCTTTAAAGAAGACGGCGATTTGGTCAAAGATGTCAACATCATGGTGGCCGACCACATGGAAGAAATGATTGGTCAGCAAATGACGGACTTGAACGGCACCTACGAGTTTGCGTTGGCTAGAAGTTCCAACGTGATGATTGAGCCAAGTAAGAATGACGATTTATTAAATGGGGTGACTACCTACGATATTTTGCAATTGCGGAAACATATTTTGGGCTTTGCGGAAATTCGGTCGCCCTACCGTTTGATTGCGGCGGACGTCAACCACAGTAATTCCGTAACAACTGCGGATATCGTTGCCCTGCGCCGTGCGATTTTGCAAGTGGACGATTCGTTTCAGAATAATACTTCGTGGCGTTTTATCGATGCGGATTACCAGTTTGAAAATCCAAGTAACCCCTTCGCCGAAGCGATGCCCGAAACGGCGACTATCGACGAACTGAAAGAAGAGCGGAAAATTGACTTTGTGGCCATCAAAGTGGGCGATTTGAACGGGAGTGCTAGTGGGCGATTCCGAGAGGAGGTCGCCGCCGAAGCGCGCAGTGCTACGACAATTCCATTTTTGGTAAGTGCGCCTGCTTTAAAAGAAAATACCATAAAGACCGTTAATTTTACTTTAGATAACAGCAAAATTGCAGCCCTGCAAATGACTTTACAATTCGACCCCAATGCGGTCGAAATCCTTGATATTCCTACCAACGGGCAAATAACAACCACTAATTTTAACACGCTATTTTTGAAAAGAGGGCTACTAGCGATGAGCTGGGACGCTCCAACGAACACGACTGAACCACTACAATTCCAACTACGAGTGAAGACGAATCGACCAATGGCAGTCGGCGAACTATTTACGATGAGTTCGCAAATCACCCCTGCCGTGGCCTACGACGAAGCGGGTAGCGTTTACGCTTTGGGACTTCAAATTTCGGAGCCAACGTACGACTACGTACTGCACCAAAACCATCCCAACCCTTTCCAACGGGCAACGACGATTCGGTTTACTTTACCTGCAAATAGCCAGGGCAAATTGACTATCAAAGACCTCACGGGACGAACACTACAAACCATCGAACGCACTTTTGTGAAAGGACTCAACGATTTGGTTATCAATGAGGTAAACCAAAAAGGGATACTCTATTATCAATTGGAAACTGATTTTGGGACGCTGACGCAGAAGATGCTTCGAGTGGACTAGAGTAACGTGACTCTCTGAGTCGCGCTGTAAACCAGCCGTAACGTAACTCTCCGAGTTGCGCTATCACAGCAATAACGTAACTCTCCGAGTCGCGCTATCATCAGCTGTAACGTGACTCTCCGAGTCGCGCCACTATTTCCATTAAAAAACAAACAACAGCCAATCTTTTGCAGGGTGAGCAAGAGGTTGGCTTTTCAGTAATAGGGGATATTCTTAAAAATATCCCCTATTCTTGTGACTAGACTGTTCCTAAGCAGGCGATACTTTGCCAGTATCTCCTGCTTTTCAAGCGGATAAAATCTCCTGCTTTTCAAGAAAATAAAAGAAAGAGATGCTGACAAAGCATCGCTTTCTAGCCGTTATCCGCCACTTAAATCAATTAAGGAGAAGCGGTATTTTTGGGAATACCGCTTATCAATACTGCGAAGCCTACAATAAAATCTTTCTAATTGCCTTCACTTTGTTATAAAAATTAAAAAATAGGGACCTTATTGTAAACATATAGGTCTAAAAAAACTTTAATATTTAGCAATTCTAAAAAATTGCGATTTCCAAGAGAGAGAATATAAAAAATAGGAAAGTAAATAAACCTAGTCCGTAGCGTTCGCTGCTGCTTAGGTTTACGTTTATTGGAAAATGTTCCAATTTTATTGCTTTTGTTTTGAAATAATTATAGCTATCTATCCAAGATGGTAAATAATTAAAAATTAGTTAGTGACAATTGTTTGGTTGTCTGTTTATTCTGTCAGACCGTTTACCGTCAACCGTTTACCGTGGACCGATAGCCCTTTACATTTCCCTAAAACTAAACACTCTCTAGATGGAAATCTTAAAAGAAATGGTGCAAGTCTTGACCAAATACAAAACAAGACAAATCGAAATCTTAGGCAATCCCACCGACCAAAAGTCCCAAGTCTATGAGTTCTACGACCTCATCGCCGACGGCACGTTTCAAACTGACGAAGACGCCGCTGCCTACTTTTTCGACGGCAACGTGCGCAATCAAAGCTACAAAAATCTTAAAACCCGGCTGAAAAACCGCTTGATTAACACCGTTTTCTTCGTCGAAGCAAACGATTCGATGTTCAACGAGTACGAAAAGGCTTATGTGAATTGTTATAGGGATTGGGCGGCGGCGAAGATATTGGCAGGAAAATCGGCAAAAAAATCCGCAATCAGTTTATGCGTAAAAATTTTAAGACAAGCACAAAAAGCAGATTTTTTGGATATAATTATAGAAGTATGCAGGTTTTTGAGGTATCAATATGGTGTAGTACGGTATGACAAAAAGAAGTTTGGAAAGTACAATGAGCTGCTTAAAGAAAGTTTGATAATTAGAGAAAAGGAGTTGTTTATGGAAGAATGTTACTTAAACTTGATTCCTTTTTTTATAGAAAGTAAGCCTTCCGACAGTAAACTAGTCGAAATTGCGAGTGCGTACGAAGCTATGATTCTAAAGGATTTTGAGCAATACAACTCTTTTTTAGTACTCTACAACGGGGGAATGATAAAACTCGTAAAGTTAATGGCATTGAACGATTATGTTACCACAGTTACCGTTTGTGAAAAAATTATCAAAAGATTTGAAGCCAAGCCTTTTATTTGGGCAGGAGGAATTAATGCCTTTTTTATGCAAAAATTGATTTGTCATGTGCAGTTGAAAGAATTTGAAAAGGGAAACGAAACGATTGATGCTCTTTTTGATTATTTAGAAGAAGGTACTTTCAACTGGTTCAAAGGGCTAGAACTGCAGATGTATCTCTTATTTTATACTAAGAATTATCAAGAGATTTATACGATTTATAAAAAAACGGTAGGAAATAAAAGATTTAATTATTTACCACAAACCACCAAAGAATCTTGGAGTATTTTTAAAGCTTACTTACATTTCTTGATAAATGCTGGCGAAGTCCATTTAGAAATAGAAGATAAAGCCTTCTCAAAATTTCGACTTGGAAAATTCCTCAATGAAGTCCCCGCCTTTTCTCAAGACAAAAGAGGGCGTAATATCGCCATCTTGGTCATCCAAATTATTTTCACCATCGTCCAAAAGAAATACATTCGTGCCATTCAAAGAATTGAAGCCATCGAAAAATACAGTTTTCGCTATTTAAAGAAAGATACAAATTTCCGTAGTAACTGTTTCATTAAGATGCTACTAGTGATTCCTAAAGAAGGTTTTCATCGAATAGCGGTGGAGCGCAAAACGGCCAATTTGCGCAAGCGCCTGGATGAAGTGCCATTGGAAATTGCGAATCAGTCCCATTCCATCGAGATTATTCCTTACGAGGACTTGTGGGAGATGGTGTTGGGGATTCTGGGGACGAAGCGGTACAGGTGACGGGTGAATGGAGGTTGATAAGGCTAAGGGGTAATAAGGTTTGTAGGGTTGATATTGTACATCAGATTGATATGGTTTGTCAGAATATACTTCTGCTTTTTGCGATAATCGGTAAAATTCTAATTTTGGGATGTATTTTTATACCAAAATCGATGAAATCGGGTTTTGGGATACATTTTT
>JBCCQK010000434.1:0-7500 GCA_039024375.1 Bacteroidota bacterium | reverse complement strand
GGAACCAACTGGAAAGACATCGAAAATATACCTACGACTCAAGTTTATCAAGTGGCCTACAACCCACACGAACCGCAAGATTATTATGCGGGTGCACAAGACAATGGAACATCCTTTGGAAATAGCAGCACCATCAACGATTGGAACAAAATCTACGGTGGCGATGGATTTCGGACGGTTTTCCATCCGCTTAATCCTAAAGTTTTCTATGCTCAAATACAACGGGGTGTTATCCTAGTAACGGTTAACGGTGGCCAATCTTGGGAAGTCGCCACCGAAGGCATTCCAGATAGCGACCGTAAAAACTGGGATACGCCCTACTTGATGAGTATGCACGACCCTAATGTACTGTTTACGGGTACCCATAGAGTTTATAAAACGGAGACGGGACCAATGCCCGTTTGGAAAGCGATTAGCCCCGATTTGACCAACGGCGAAACGAGAAACCTCAGCCAAACGATTTCAACAATTCACCAATCTTCTTTGAATCCAGCAATCTTATACGCTGCGACTACCGATGGAAACATTTGGCGAACGCTAGACGAAGGTGCTAATTGGACAAAATTGGAAGGTTTACCCAAACGCTATTTTACGGAAGTGGTCGCTTCGCCCGAGTCGGAACAAACGGTATTCGCAACGATTTCGGGTTACAAGGACAACGAAAACACCGCCCATATCTACCGTTCGGATAATCAAGGAGATACTTGGTACTCAATTGCAGGCAACTTACCTCCACTAGCGATTAATTGCCTACAAGTTATTCCCAATCAAGACGACCAAATTATTTTTGTCGGAACGGACGGCGGCGTTTACGGAACGCTCAACGGTGGTGCATCTTGGGAACGTGTTGGAACCAATCTGCCCATCGTAGCCGCCTACGATTTGGAGTGGAATCCATCGGAAAACCGACTGGTCGTTGGAACGTTTGCTCGTTCAGTACTATCCTACCCACTAGATGGAATTGTCAGGGAAGACAACCTATCTTCGGTCAATTATAAAGAAGCCGACGTTCAGCCTCTTACTATTTTTCCTAATCCCGCCCTTCAAGAAATATCCCTTACTTTTACCAATGAACGACCCAATAAAGCGGTTATTTTATCTATCCTAGATGTCGAAGGACGAATCGTTCAAACTACCAAAAAACCAACCAACCGACTGGTCAATTGGCAGGTAGATGTCTCTCACTTAATGGCTGGCCAGTATTGGGTACAGGTGCAGGGAGAGGTATTTCGATATTCGGCTTCTTTTATTAAGCTGTGAAGGTAAGGTGATGAGGGGATAAGAGGATAAAGGAATGAGGTGGAGAGGTAAAAAGGTTGAAGGGCTAAGAGGTTTATTATTCACCATTCATCGTTCATCTGTTGTCATTCATCATTCATCATTCATAAAAAATGCGTCCATTTTTTCTGTTTTTGTTATTAACGCTATTTTTTTCCTGTGAATCGCCCGACGGGGCGGCGCAATTTTCGAATCATTTGGCGGACCAAAGTAGTCCCTACTTGTTGCAACACGCCAATAATCCAGTAGATTGGCACCCTTGGGGAGACGAAGCATTGGCGAAAGCGAAGGCCGAAAACAAATTGATATTGGTCAGTGTGGGCTATGCGGCTTGTCATTGGTGTCACGTGATGGAGCACGAATCTTTCGAAGATACGGCCGTGGCACGCATTATGAACAAACATTTTATCAATATTAAAGTCGATAGGGAAGAACGGCCCGATGTGGATGACGTGTATATGACGGCTTGCCATTTGGCGACGGGTCGGAATTGTGGTTGGCCACTCAACGCTTTTGCTTTGCCCGACGGTCGGCCCGTTTGGGCGGGGACCTATTTTCCTAAAAAAGAATGGACTGGGGTGTTGGAATATTTCATTAAGACGAAGGAAGAAGAACCCGACAAATTGGCGGCGTACGCAGGTCAATTATTGGACGGTATTCAGCAAACGGGGAAAATTGGGTTTAATGATGAGGAAATTGAGTTTGCGAGTGATAAGTTAGTTAATATCACCCAAAAGTTTTTGGAGGGCATTGATTTTAAAAAAGGAGGACGAGCAGGGGCACCAAAGTTTCCGATGCCTAATAACTACGAGTTTTTGTTGCAGCAATATTATCAATACGGCAATGAAAAGGCGCTGGAAGCGGTTACAACTACATTGGACGAAATGGCCAAAGGTGGGATTTACGACCACTTAGGCGGCGGTTTTGCTCGTTATTCGACCGACTCCGATTGGAAAGTACCGCATTTTGAAAAAATGCTCTACGATAATGGGCAGTTGGTATCGCTTTACGCCAAAGCCTATCAGGTGACCAAAAAGCCTTTGTATAAAAAAGTAGTGGAAGAAACGACGGCTTTCATCGAAAGAGAATTGAGGAACGAAAATGGTAGTTTTTATTCTTCTTTGGATGCTGACAGTGAAGGCGAAGAAGGGAAGTTCTACGTTTGGAACAAAGCGGAATTGGCAGAGATTTTTCAAGATGAGCAGCAACTAAAAGTATTTTGTGACTATTACGAAGTTTCCGAAAAAGGGAATTGGGAACATTCCAATATTTTATATCGCCGAAAATCGGTCGAGGTGGTAGCCAAAGCAAATGGAATCGATGTGGCCACTTTAGAAAAAAACATTGTGTCGGCCAAAGAAAAGTTGATGGCCGCTAGAGATAATCGAGTTCGTCCAGGGTTAGATGATAAGGCGCTAACTTCATGGAACGCGTTGATGTTGAAGGGCTACGTAGATGCTTATCGAGCTTTTGGGGATGCTCACTACTTAGATATTGCGCTAAAAAATGCGGCGTTTATCAAAGACGAAATGCTGCAAGCGGATAATCGCTTAAACCGAAATTATAAAGACGGCAAATCGGTCATTAATGCCTTTTTGGACGATTATGCACTAACGGTCGACGCCTTTATTGCTTTGTACCAAGTTACTTTTGACGAAAAATGGTTGTACTTGGCCAAAGATTTGGTCAGTTATGCGAAAGCGCACTTTTTTGATAAATCGTCGGGTATGTTCAATTATACCTCCGACTTAGACCCGCCGCTGATTGCCCGTAAAATGGAGACGAGTGACAACGTTATCCCCGCTTCTAACTCCATTATTGCCAAAGATTTATATCTATTGGGACTCTATTTTTATGACCAAGATTTTCTGGGAACCGCTAAACAAATGATGCGCAATATGTCCGAAACCATCGTTGGAGCAGAACAACCCAATTTCTATTCTAATTGGTGCGGTCTGTACAGTTTATTAGTGCATCCGCCCTACGAAGTGGCTATCGTTGGGGAGAATTACGCCGCTTTGCAAAAAAACTGGCACCGACAATATTTACCCAACGCTATTCTGTTAGGCGGCAAAGATGAAGGGACGTTAGAGTTGTTGCAAAGCAAGTTGCAAGCGGGAGAGACGTTTATTTATGTTTGTCAGAATAAGGTGTGTAAATTTCCTGTGGCGGAGGTGGATGAGGCGATTGCGCTACTAGAAAAGTAGTTGTTTCTGAAGTTATATAAATACGTGTTTACTTGACGCTAAAGGACGCTGCTGCGATTATGTTTTTATTATGATTTTAGACCGTCAGATAATAAATTGATAGAGGTTGAGACCAGATATGCCAAATCTATGAGATTTGGCATATCTAAATATCAACTTTTAATCTGATTATCTATTCTTATTGAATGCATTAAAACTCAATGTTTAAGAGGAAACATAAAAAAGTCATAATTTCAAGCAGCGTTTCTCAGCGTCATAAAGAAAAAAGCATTAGCAGCAACCACTCCCTGGCGTACAAACCATCCCATCTTCAAACCCCAAATCCTTTGCTTTACCAACGGACAAATCACCTTTTCTATTCGCAAAAACCGTAATGCTGAAAATACCCGTTTTACCCGATTTGAATTCGGCTAAAGCCGTTCCGTCCAAATAATTGGCCAAAATATCGTCGGGAAGGATGATGGGTTTTTCCTTTTGAATCGTGATGTTTTCAAATCCCGCTTGTTGAATCAAATCGAGGTAATCGTCCTTTTGGATAGCGCCCGCCACGCAACCTGCGTACATTTCCGCACTTTCTCGCAACGCATCGGGCAAGTCACCGATGAGGACAATATCTGAAATGCTAAAGTGGCCACCGCTCTTTAATACTCGATGGATTTCGTTGAAAATTTTCGCTTTGGAAGGTAATAAATTGAGGACGCAGTTACTTACCACCACGTCCACCGAAGCATCCGTAATCGGCATATCTTCAATGTCTCCGTAGCGAAATTCTACGTTATTGAAGCCCATTTTGTCGGCATTGGCCCGTGCCTTTTTTATCATATCCGTCACGAAGTCCACCCCAATTACTTTACCCGTTGGCCCCGTTTCGTGGCGGGCGATGAAGGCGTCATTACCCGCACCAGAACCCAAATCAACCACTGTTTGTCCCGTTTGAATTTTGGCAAAGGCGGTGGGTAAACCGCAGCCTAAGCCCAAATCTGCTTCTTTGGTGTAGCCCTCCATTTCAGAGTAGTCGTCCGTCATGATATTATAGACTTCTTTCGAAGATTCGCCGGCACCGCAACAAGAAGAGAGGTTGACGGTAATTTCTTGGTTGGCAATTTGGCTGTATTTCTCTTTGACTAGTTCCTTTAGGGCATTTTCGTTATTCATGATTAGGGTGGTTTAATTAGTTAATGAGACGACTCTGGAGAGTCGTGATAGATGGCGGACGACTCTAAAGAGTCGTGGTACATTTGTTTGGCAAAGTTAGTGTATCTCGATTCTTCAGAGTCGAAACTTCATTAAGTTAGTTGTATCTCGACTCTCCAGAGTCGAAGCTCTACTCAAAATCAAATATAAGGCAGAATGAGGTAGAATAAAACCACAAGAAGTTAATTTTTTGGGGCATTTGTAACATTTACTTAAGTCTGGAAAATTTGATGGCTATTTTTCTAAAAAACGAGTACCTTTATTCTAGCTCCCTCCCAATTATTCCCTTTTTATTATCTGGAAAATACCAATTATGTTTCAAAAGGCCAGTTTATTGATGTTGGCACTGTTTGGGTGGTATCCCGTTTGGTCGCAAACGCAGTTGACATTGGAAAAATTACCGTCGCCTATTAATACGGAAAGCTACGATGAGATTGCTCCCGTTTTAAGCTACGATGGGCAAACGCTATATTTTACCAAAGTAGGCTACCCAGAATTTGATAAAACGTTGACCGTATCGGGAAAAAACCTGTCTCTGAGTCTCTCCCAAAGGCAATACGACCGATACTTAGCAAACATCTATTCGAGTATATCGGGCAGTCGCATCCGCAATGCCACTACCTCGGATTATAACCAAGACGTATGGATTGCCACTTTTAATAAAAACGAATTTGCGTCCTTAAACCATCCCGGCCCGCCGTTAAACAATGCTTTACCCAACAGTATTTGTGCTTTGACGCCCGAAAATAATTCTTTTTTGGTTTTAAATCAGTTTTCACCCGAAGGCGGGATGAACGACGGATTTTCGATTATTCAACGAGTAGTAGGGGAGTGGTCCTTTCCCAAACCCGTGGCTATCGAAAACTATTATACCCAAAGTGCGAGCGTGAACGCTACAATGAGTCCTGACGGCGAAGTATTGGTTTTGTCGCTCCAACGGCAAGATAGTTACGGACAAAATGACTTGTACGTGTCTTTCAAAAACGGTGTCGGTGGTTGGACCGAACCGATGAATATGGGTAGCGGACTCAATTCGAAATTTTCGGAAATGACGCCGACCATTTCGGAAGACAAAAAGACCATTTATTTTGCCTCGAATCGAAGTAACGCTATGGGTGGTAAAGATATTTATCGTTCCCGTCGGAATAGCGATTCGTGGACGGATTGGTCGGTTCCTCGTCGGTTTGTCGCCCCAATTAACTCCCGCTACGACGATGCCCAACCATTTTTCAGCGACCGAACGGGCTATTTGTATTTTACCTCCAATCGAGCGGGTTCTTCGGATATTTACCGAGTAAAGGTTGCGGAGCCTAAAAAAGAAGAAGTGGTCGTCAAAGGAATTGTCAGAAATTCGGTGACAGGTGAACCAATGGCAGCAAAAGTGCTCTACGGCCCCACTGATACGTACTACTTTGTGCGTTACTTCAAATCCAAAGACGGACATTTTGAATTCCGTCTTCCGAAAGGAGAAACGTATAAATTGATGGCCAAGAAAGGAGATTTTTTGAGTACCTTTAAAACTATCTTATCCAAAAAAGGAAAGTATTTGCCCCTCCAAGAAATTACCTTATGGATGTCGCCTAACGAAGAAAATACCGAAATAAAAATTGAGCCGATTTACTTCCAACAATCTGAATCGACCATTCTAGAACCTTCATACGCCGCTTTGGATGACCTTTTAATGTTGTTGCAACAAAATGAGCAGTTGCACATTCGAGTGGAAGGGCACACCGAAAATAGAGGAAAACCTAAGGATTTGTTAGATTTATCGGAAGCGCGTGCTTTCGCCGTCAAGCGTTATTTGATGGATAGAGGAATTGATAGTCAGCGAATTACGACTAAAGGGTTTGGTGGGACGAAGCCCGTCAAGCCTAATAGAAATGAAGAATTGAGAAGGAAGAATCGGCGAGTGGAGGTAAGAATTAATAAAATAGAGTAAGTGATTCGTGAACTCTGTTGGTGCTTAAAAAAGAACCAAAAACAGGACTTGTAATAGTAAGTAAGAAGCCATAAAAGTAAAGGAAAAATGAATATAGAACTTATAACAGTGTCAGCACTAACATTATTTCAATTCCTTACTTGACTTCAACATCTTTCAATAATTTAGATAAATTAGGTTCTAAATTGTATCTTTGGAGAAAGACATGCATGAAATACTGCCTTTCTGTAAATACCAGTTGGTGGCAAAAAAAACAATCTTAGATTTTTTCTTTTTTCGCTGCAAAAGGAACTGTCATAAATACTAATTAAAACTGATTGAGATATGCGATTAACTATTGAGCTTAGTGATACAAATGAACTAGAAAAGGTGATTCAACTACTAAAGTCTTTACAACTCAAAGAAATAAAAGTGATGTCGCCATTAATTTCGCAGCAGGAAAAAGAGCATCATACGATGATGACGGAAGCTACGTTCTGGGAAATCATTCATACTTTGGCTTGGGAAAAAATGGGGGATAATAAAGCCGTCTTGAAACCAGCTATTGAACAACTAGCCTTATATCCTAAAACCGCCATTACTGTATTTCATGATATACTTTCGGAGAAATTATATTTGCTAGATAGAAAAATATTTGCGAATAATTCCAGCATCGAAAAAAATATCTCTGCTGATTTATTCTTATATGCTCGTTGTTTTGTAGTAGCAAGTGGAAAAGCGTTGTATTACCAAATTTTGAATAATGCTACCCTCTTTCCTAAAGATGTATTTTTCGATGACTTACTGAATCTTCCAGAGTATGCGTGGACATTAAAAACAGGCGAAGCGTTTACGCATCTTCCCAAATATATGTACGAAACAGGATTTAATAGCAGCGGCTGG
>JBCCQK010000433.1:0-7509 GCA_039024375.1 Bacteroidota bacterium | reverse complement strand
TAAGGGCTTTCACACGCGGGTTCGAAGGACTGGTGATTTGCTCAATCGCAACAGACGTTACCAAAGTGTATGCACTCCCTTGAAGCGCCTGCCTGATTAGGGCATGCGTTGCGCTTGAATTTGCGCGTGGCTGGAAGCGAGTTTTTTTTATACTCTTTTTACAAAACCTTAGCATGATTTCTGACCTCTCAATTATCAATTCGCTCCCCCACGCACAATCCGCATCCCTTTCTCTTTTCTAGCCAAACAATTACTAATTTTTTCCATCAATTCTTCGGGGCCGAAGGGTTTTCCAACGTGGTCGTTCATCCCAAACAACTGCGCTTTATCTTTTTCCGTCAAATAAGCCGAAGCCGTCAAAGCGATAATGGGTACATTAGCAATGAGCGGGTCTTCCGATTTTCGAATTTCGGCGGTTGCTCGATAGCCATCCATTTTGGGCATTTGAATATCCATCAAAATGAGGTCAAAGTAAGTTTCGTAGATGCGGTCTAGGGCCTCCAAACCATTATCCGCCGTTGTTACCTTTACCCCCAATTTAGTAAGCATTTTGCGGACGACCAATTGGTTAATTTTATTGTCTTCTACTACCAAAATTTTCTTGCCGACTAAGTAGTGATAAGGAAGCAATTCGTTTTGCTTAACGGGTTCTTTTTGAAGAGAATTGGAAGGAATGGTGTAAGGTAAATAGACCTTAAAAACAGTGCCTTTACCGAGTTCACTATCGGCTTCGATGCGACCGTTTTGCAAGTCCACCAAACGCTTGGTGATGGCTAATTCCAAGCCACTAGTGTTAAATCCATCATAAATGTCCGCCTCGGGGTCACGAGTAAACTTACGGAACATTTCTTCCAATTTGGCTTTTTCGATACCCCGACCATTATCTTCGATGACAATTTCCAAAGTGACGTTACGGTCGCTGAGTTGGAACAAAGAAATACGGGTATCAATATTGCCCGTATCGGTGTAGCTGAGCGAATTACTGATTAGATTGGTCAAAATTTGATTCAAGCGAACGGGGTCGCCCGTTAAAATTTCGGGTACTTTTTTATCAATGCTAAAACCGAGTTGAACGTCCTTTTCTTCGGCGGGAATTTGCGACCATTTATTGACATCTTCGACGATTTGCGGCAATTTGAAGTCTCTCGTTTGCATCACTAACTTACCAGCTTCAATTTTGGAGTAATCCAAAACATCATTAATAAACACGACTAAATTATTCGCCGAAAATTGTAAATTACGCAAGGACTCCTTTTGGTCTTCCCGTGGATTTTCTTCTAACAATAAGTGACTTAATCCAACGATAATATTAATCGGCGTCCGCATTTGGTGGCTCATCATTGCCAAGAAACTATCTCGGGCAAAAGACGAGCGTTCGATAGATTCTCGTTCGGCCATTTCGCCCACGAGTTTATTATTAAGCAAATCCAAACTTGCCGCTTTTTCTTGCAACTGAATATTTTTACGGTCAATTTCTGATTTCTGCCACGTAATCTCTTCGTTCTTTTCTTTTAGTAGAACGTTGGCTTTTTTCTTTCGTTCGTAGTTGATGTATAAAGTGGCTAGTAAACCCGCAATCAATACAATTACAGCGAGTAGGAAAAGGCGCATTCGCGAACTAACCAATTTATCTTTTTCGAGTTGCGCAATTTGTTGTTTATGTTCTTCCGCCTCCGACTCGGACTCGTAGCGAGTAGTCAACTCTAACATAGCCGTAGCCTTATCTTGGTCAAACAATTGTTGTTGACTTTTGGCAAAGGCTTTTTGATATTTCAGCGCATTCACGAAATCTCCTAAGGTAGAGAAAGCGGAGGAAATCTCTTGATACATAGTTGGCACACTCTCTTGAATATCCAATTGTCCGAGAATTTCGGCCGATTTTTTCAAAAAAGGAATCGCTTTTTGTGATTGTCCCAACTTGGTGTAAATCAAACCGAAGTTTTTCAAACATTCCGCCGTACCTATCGAATCTCTAATCTCGGTGCGCAAATCGTAGGCAATGCTATTATTTTCTTTTGCTTCGTCGTAATCTCCCGATGCCAAATAAGTCAAGGCAATATCGTTATAGTCCTGTGCAATATTGGGCAAATCTTCGATAGAACCGTGCAGGTCCAATGATTGAGAAAAATAGACCAAGGCGCCATCGTAATCCCCCACTTCCAAGGTGACTTTTCCTAAAAATCGGGCAATAGCAGCGGCTTTAGTGTAGGACTCCGTTTCTATATTCAAATCGAAGGCCTTAATAAAACTTTCCTTCGCTTTGCCAAAAAAATTCTGTGCTAAATAAACATCACCGAGAGATTGGTGAACAATGGCTAATTGACCTGCACTGTTTAGTTTTTCAAATCGTTCTTTAGCACGATTCAGATGAATTAATGCATTCGTATAATCGTTTTGATAGAAAAATATTTGGCCGATGTGTCGATTAATATTGGCAATGCCCGCTTCGTTCCCCGTTTTTTTCCAACCATCCAAACTGAGTAGTAAAAACTCAATGGCATTAGAGTAGTCAAACCGCTCTTTGGATATAATTCCCAATAATTCATTTGATTTAGCAATAGTTTTTACGTTGTTAGACTCGGCAGCTAACATTAACGCCTTTTCCGCATTTTTTTTAGCTGACGAAAGTTGTGCTTGGTCTATAAATTTTGCTGCGACTTGGTTAAATAAGGAGGGATTTTGTTCATTGATGGCTTTCTGTTCCAATGCTGCCAATTCCGTATCGTTGGCGATGGCGAAAACAGTGCAGAAAAGCAGTAAGGTGCCCAGTACTAATGTAGTTCTCATGTATTCTCAATTTGTTTAGGGCTAGTGCAAAATTTTCGCCAAAAAAAGACAACTAATTATTACATATATGAATGATAAATGATGAATGATGAATGATGAATTCCTAAGAATTTGATAATCAGCAGCTTATTGGAGAGCCATCTAGTTGTTTTCACTATTGTAATCTGGAAAAATTCTCTTAGTAAGCTGATAAACCGCATTGTCTAGTGCAATTTGAGCATTGGAATTTTCCTTTATAAAAAAATTGTTGGAAACAAACATCTTCCACTTTTCCATAGTTAATATGTTAATTGAATGTAAAAGCGTAACATTTTTAGGATTTTTTTTATTAAATTACCCTAAAATTGGGCACTAAAGTAAATTAGAACAATTTTCTTTCCTTACGAAATCACTAAAAACCCGACGGATGCATGGATAGACCGATAAGACGAAAAAGATACCATCAAGCGCCCGCTTGGCTCATTAATGCTTTGAAAGG
Source organism: Bacteroidota bacterium (assembly GCA_039024375.1). Taxonomy (GTDB): domain Bacteria; phylum Bacteroidota; class Bacteroidia; order Chitinophagales; family Saprospiraceae; genus JAFMDF01. The sequence continues at coordinate 4,244 of JBCCQK010000433.1, read as the reverse complement.
AGTATTGCTTTTGACATTATGCTGGAATGTCCACCAACATTGGCCCGTTGAAGAGACGGACCTCATTTCTCGTGCCCGCCTACCCAATAGTAAACTATTGCCCACCCCCTATATTGAGGAAATCACTTTTAGCGAATTATTGAGTACCACTCAACCTAAAATTAATCACTTTTTGGAATGGAGTGGTCATAAAATTCCTTACACAGACCCCGAATTGGCGGGGGATGATATACTCTATCAACATTTCTCTAATCAAGAATTTTCCAAAATTTGGTCAGATAATTATGTCCTTCAATACAAAGGGTACGCATTAGCGCCCAACAAAATTAGTGCACTTTTCATTCGACCAGATAGTAGCTTTGTCACCTGTGAAGACGAGGGGAATTTCCAACTGTGCTTCTTCCCCACTTTGAAAAAAATGAAAGGTGATTTTGTATTATGGCTTTGTATCGAAACCGAGCAAGGGAAGACCTATTTCACTCGCATCAACGCTGGTAAAACACCGAATAATCAGTACGTTGCCAAAGAAGAAGCGCAGCGATTTTGGAAAAAACTGATTAACCGAGACAAACATCGTTCGATTGATAACTTGACCGTTGCGCCACCCGTTTTCAAAAATAACGATTACCTATTTCAATGGGGCGATTGGACAAGATATGCCCACGGTCCGAGAGGAGGCAGACGAGTAAAACTGGGCATCAACGACTTCAAACGTTGGGCTAACCATCAACCTTATTTGTATAAAAACGGCGAATTTGTACCCTTTGGAATGTCGGTCAATTTTTGGCGTACTAAAAAGAAACGAGAATATTGTCGCATTAGTAGGAAAACCCAAAATGCCCCTCCAATCGCTACCAACGAATGCTTCAAGAGTATGACCGAAGACATTGCCGTGGGCGATATTTTGACCATCTTCATTTTTATTGAAGGAGAGTTTGTAAAATCCCTTTCCGACCAATCTCTCCACGCTTTACCCGGTTTCGTCGTCAACGATGAATACATTCAGTTTAGCATTCCAATTGAAATTGTGGAAGAAGACTTCAATCGCTTTCACGCACCTTTGGATTTAACTACCTCCACTTTCAGTTTTCAGCTAAATTCGGCGACTGGAAGAGCCCCCATCGTTAAAATTGATACCAATAATCCCAAAAATAAGGCTTTAAAAAATCACTACACGGAAAGTAAGTCGGCCAACATTATTCACATTTCTGATTTCAAAACGGTCAAGAGAGTTATCACTGATGATGACATTTACGTAAAAGAGGAAGACATAGACCGAACGATTACTTTAACGGGTAAGGTTTTTAAGACAGAAACGTTCCCAGAATTTTACGATTTTAATATTCAAAAACCGCTCATTCAGTTTCGTGGACTGAGCACAGTTTTGGACAAGACTACTTATCCGTTATCAGATTTTACGAGTAACCGAAAGCTTTTTAAGATGAAGATTGGCGAAGAAGCAGTCAAAATCTTACAGCTTACCTTTACCGTCATTCCCAAAAACGGCAAAGCCACTCGCTATATTACCAACAGACTCAACCGATTCGATATTAACAAGCGGCTGCGCAATTTGGCCCCCGAAACTAGTCTTTACTTTGAAAATATTTTATTCGAAAGAAAAAATGGGGAACAACTTGTTTTTCCGTTGACGACGGCGTTGCACTTGCAGTGACAAAAGTCAAGATGGTTATATTGCTGTATGGTTACATTGCTATTAGGTCACCATACAACAATATAATCATATTAGACATCCAACCATCAAACAATCCCCATATTCCCCAAATCCAACGCAATCTTCTTCCCACCGTTGGCAATAGATTCGTAAATCGCTTCGACGATAATCATATCCCGTTTGCCCATTTCTCCCGGTGCGACGTTCTTTGTACCTTCCAGTATATGTTGGGCAAAATCGTCCATCTGTAGTTTTTGTTGCCGTTCGTGCGGAAATTCCAGCACCTTTCCATCCGAAGTTCGACCACTCAGAGGGCCGTAGCTGTTGGCGGGTTGTAGTTCTACCCAACCTTTATCAAAAGTAGTATAGTGTCGATTGATATTGGCGTTGTGAGAAGTATAAATATTACCCATGGCACCGTTGGGAAATTCAAACTGCGCTGTAATCGTTTCGTCGGTATCTTTGAAGTATTCGGGTCGAGAACTAAATTCTTGCGCCGTCACGGAAATAGGATTCATCCCCGAGCCATAAATGGCACTTTGGATGGAATAAACGCCCATATTCATCAGTGCACCGCCTCCAGACAAAGCCTTATTTAACCGCCATTGGTCAGGATTTCCTCGAGAAATATAAGCTGCATCGGCCGCCACCATTCTGACTTCTCCGTAGGTTTTCTCGCGTACAATACGCATTAACTCTTGCGTGTAAGGTTCGGAATGTAGTCGATAGCCGACACTCAATTTGACGTTCGCTTTTTTGCAAGCTGCGATGATGGCATCGCATTCTTCGACATTCATCGCCATTGGTTTTTCACAAATGACGTGTTTACCCGCTCGTGCCGCACGGATACTGAAATCGGCGTGCATGGAATTGGGCAATACTACATAGACAATGTCAATGTCCTTGTTATTCGCAATGGAATCGAAGTTGTCGTAGTTGTAGATATTTTCTTTTGGAATATTGTATTTATCCGCCCAAGTTTTCTCTTTTTCGGGGCTACCCGTTACGATACCCGCCAAATAACAATACTCTGCATTTTCTAAAGCAGGAGCCAATTGGTAGGTACTGTAACTTCCTAAACCAACGAGTGCCATGCCTAATTTTTTTCCTTTACCAACCTTAGTTGCGCAAGCCTTGGGCATATTGACCATCATACCCATCCCCAAAGTTAGCGTAGTATTGAAAGTCCTTCTTGATATTTTTTTCATGTACTTAACTATTTTAAATTATTCAATCGGAAAGTAAATGGTCAAAGAACGCAAAAAATTAAATATTTCGGCAATTATCTATGTGGATTTTAATAGATTGATTTAGGGTAGCTTATACATCGCAACACAAAAGGATGTCAGTTAGAACTTTTTTGAGCTTACTTTAATCTTTAATTTTTTTCATTTTCGCATAGTGTTTGCAATAAATTCTACAAAATGGCTTTCTAAAAAATCTTTTTATGAAAAGTCAAACGATTTGTTAAAGAACAAAAAATCCCGAGTTATGTGTAAACATCGATACATTCTAGTGAAGACCAAAACGGTCAAAATTGGCACCACGTTTAGCAAACGACAAGTGATTACAGAGTATTATGAATGTAGGAATTGTGGGAAGAAAACATACATCAAAAAGGAAATGATGATGGATAAATTTAAAATACCTCCATTAACTATCTTGGACCATATGAACTAACTTTTCTGAATCTGCCCACTGTTCTGTAGTAATCTTTCGATGATAAAAAGGATTCGCTGCAAATTTTTGCAAAAGTTCAGTTCTTGGCCGAACTCAACCTAACGACACGCTTTTTTCGTTTGGATGTTAAAAATACTTTAATTTCTTCACTTATTTTTTATATTATACAACTTTACATTATATTGCAGTCGAAGTTGGAAAGGCCGTGTACGATACCGGCCCGTAGCTAACTAACTTCCCAGCAAATTTAAAAGTTAAGTTTCATCAATATTCTTTGAGTCATTAAGCAATCCGGTCGAACTGTTATCAGTTCGACCTTTTTTTATGAGTCAAACTATATTTTCTGACATAAACCTAGTAAACTGAATATCAATTTTTTATCTTGCCACTTTAACCAATGAGCGATGTACAATTAACAATGTACAATTACTAAGAAGGCAAAAATCGGACTCTAGTCCTTCAGAATCTCCTTTAAAACTTATTTGAGTGTGTTACAAATTAGTGGAAATCATATCATAGTTCAAAAATCATACATCATATATCTATCTAAGTGGGTAAAACCAGATAGATTTCTGATTTCTGATTTCTGAATTTTGATTTAACAAACACATTAAAGTTCCACTAAAATGTAACACACTCAATTTATTTCATCCGTTGCAATTTGTAAACGAAGTCTATTGATAATTGCTCATTGATAATTGAATATAGCCTTTAACCAAAATATACTATGAAGAAATTAATTGTCAAAAGTGGGAAAAACGAACTCGTTCTAAAGAAAAGTCAAACACTCGTTGGGATTAAACCCACCACCGAATCAATTCAACCGAAAGACGTTGGCGCCAAAGCCGAAGTGTTATCTCACCTCGGAGGCTTCAAATTAGTCGCATTGGAT
>JBCCQK010000432.1:0-7581 GCA_039024375.1 Bacteroidota bacterium | reverse complement strand
GTTCTTTAACAAATGAATATGGTAACGTACTTGAAACCGTAAAAAAGTAATTTAATCGTTTTAGAAACAAATAGAAATATTTTTATTTATTTCTCTTATTTCAATTTATTTCTTTTTTAAATCACGATTTTGCCTGCTCCATATTAGCGTTAAAGAACAAAAAACAACTAAGTTTCTTTAATTTATCTATGGTGCTTCTTTAGGAATGCACTGGTTGTAGAAACTTAGTCTTCTAATAAATTGTCTAATGAAAGGTCAATGTCTTGGAGTGCGCTGGCGAGTTGAGTAGTAGAATGGTCCGAACTAGCGATGGACTTGGTTCGAGCTTTGTGCAAATCCACCGAATAGGTAAGCAAAGCCATTGCTAGAAGGTCTTGCTTGTCTTTATTCGTATATGTTTTTTGAAATTGCCGAATTTTATCGTTCAATTCCTTTACCAATCGTAAAATAACGGGTTCATCCGCTGCTTTTACTTTCATGGAATACGGACGACCAGCAATGATAACAGTGATTCTGATTTTATTGTCTTGGTTATCCATATTTACAGTCGATGGGAGAAAGATAAAAACTGTCCGTTGTTGAAAAATTAACCGATATTTAGTTTACCATTTGTCGATTAATTATCTTTTCTAGGAAAGGAATGAAAATTAAACTTACAATTTTAGATTTCTAAGTAGTAGAACTTTTAAATTTTGACTTTGTAATTTTAAATTTTAGATTTCCTCAGCTACTTACTCTATCTCATATATCAATTAAACTGTCCATTTCTACTGTCAATTTTTTTTCAAAAATTAACTAACTCTTCCCTACTCCCTCCTCATTTTCAACCACTTTTTCGAGTGATTGGGCCTCTAACGCTGCTTTTGCAGCGGCCAATTGCTCTTTCATTACATCCAATGCTTCCGCATCTTGCTGCAATTTAATTTTTAATTTGCTATTTTCCTCAATTAGCGCCGTATTTTCTGAACGTAGTTCGCTCATTTTTGATGCCAATTGACTAATTTTTTCTTTTATTGTTGCTATTTTTTCAGATAGCTCCATTCGTTGCGGGTGTTTGCTTAGTAATAGTTACACAGTTGCGGAGAAGGTGTAGAAAGCGATGCTTTGCCAGCATCTCTTTCTTATAACTTCCTAAAAAGTAGAAGATACTGGCAAAGTGCCTGCTTAAGATTCAAGAAACCTAATCCGTAATCCGTAACTCGAATTATTTATTTTTCAGCTTCTATATAGTCTGACACCTAACAGTCCGCACGGACGGTTTGACATCTGACTTCTCATCTATTAATCTGTGCGTTCAAGTTCCGTTCGAAAGCCTGTATCAATTTATTCATTTCTTTATCGACCACCTTATCGACCAACGTCTTCGTCGTATCCTCAAAAAGGAAACTTACGGCGTAGGCTTTTTTATTGGCCCCTAACTGGTCCTCGTTGGTATAAACGTCGAAAAGATTAATATCTTGTAAATTTTTCTTAACGGTTTTACGAGCTGCTTTGACAATATCCAAGAAGCTAACGGAATTATCAATGATTAAATTCAAATCACGGCGAACCGTTGGATACTTATTCAAAGGTTGATAAGCAATTTTATGCTTCTTAGTGGCCTTGATGAGTGCATCGAAATTAATGTCAGCGTAGTACACCTCGCTTTTGATGCCCATTGCTTTTAACAATTTCTTTTGTACTTTCCCTAATTTCGCTACCACTTGCTGCCCTCGGAAATATTTATAGCCCACCGAAAAAATAGCATCTTTGAAACTATCTTCTTGAAATCCTTTCACTCCAATTCTAGCCAAAACGTTCTGCACGTAGGCTTTCAAAGTGTGAAAGTCAGCAGGCGCTTGTGTTTTATTCAACCAGCTTTCCGCACTTTTTTGTCCCGTCAAGAACAAACTTAAATGCTGGGATTCTTTGTATCCTCCTTCTTGCTTTTTGTACGTTTTACCCGACTCGTACAATTTTAAATTAAGGCTTCGTCGATTCTGATTATGCGCAATGGCTTCTAAACCGCTGAACAACATGGTCGGGCGCATAACATCCAACGTAATATTGGATGTATTATTCACATAAACCAAGTCTTCGCTAGGAATGGCCAATAAATCGGTGGCGTAAGTTGATTTGGTCAGCGAAACGGCCATCATTTCATGGAAGCCGTTAGCGGCCAAATAGTCACCTAAGATATTTCGCAACTCCTGCGGACTAGGCCGCTTCGAAGCTACTACCGAGTTTTTAACTTGGGTAGGAATCGGCACTTTATTAAAACCGTAAATCCGCAGAATCTCTTCAATCAAATCTGCTTCTCTAGTTACATCGGCCTTATTGGTGGGCACAGCAACGACAAAGGAAGTTTCTGAATCTTCCAAAATTTCCATCTCCATCGCGGCTAAAATGGCGTGGATTTCAGATTTTGGAATGGCGACACCAATCAATCGTTCTACATTTTTGTAGGCGACTTGTATCTCGGCTCGCTTAATTTCTTGTGGGTAAATGTCAACAATTTCTGAAGCAATTTCGCCTCCCGCCAACTCTTTGATGAGTTGCGCCGCTCTTTTCAAGGCATAAACCGTGATATTAGGGTCGCTTCCTTTTTCGAACACTTTGGCGGCGTCCGTACGTAGGTCGTGGTGAAAACTCGTTTTTCGAGTCGTTTTCGCATTAAAATGGGCAGACTCCAAGAAAATATTGGTCGTCGCATCCGTCACGCCCGATTTGATACCGCCGAATACGCCCGCAATACACATGCCGTTGGATTCGCCGTCACAAATCATCAAATCCGACGCAATCAACGTACGTTCTACTTCGTCGAGCGATTGGAACTTCGTTCCAGCGAGGAGGTTTTTTACAATGACTTTTTTTCCTTTGATTTGGTCCGCATCGAAAGCGTGTAACGGCTGGCCTAATTCGTGCAAAACGAAGTTCGTAATATCTACCACGTTGCTGATAGGACGCACGCCGATGGATTGCAATCGAGCTTTCAACCAATCGGGCGATTCTTTAATGGTTACGCCTTTGATGGAAACACCCGAATAGCGTGGGCAAGCCTCGTGGTTTTCTACGACCACTTGGATGGGTAAGTTGTGATTATCTATTTGAAAATTATCTACCGAGGGCATTCGAACTTCTCCCGAATGTTCGTAGTTGATTTTCAAGGCGGCGGCCAGGTCCTTGGCCGAACCAATATGGTTGGTACCGTCCGACCGATTAGGCGTTAAGCCAATTTCGTAGATATAATCCGATTCTAAGTTATAGTGGTCTCTAGCTAACGTTCCGACGGTAACGTCATCGGGCAAAACGATGATGCCACTGTGGTCCGTTCCTAAACCAATTTCATCTTCGGCGCAAATCATCCCCATGGACACCTCGCCACGGATTTTCCCTTTTTTGATTTTAAATGGCTCCCCGTCCAATGGATAAATCGTTGTACCAACGGTCGCTACCACCACCTTTTGTCCCGCCGCTACGTTCGGCGCACCGCAAACAATTTGTAAATCTTCGGCTCCGCCAACGTCCACTTTCGTTAAAGACAATTTATCTGCATTAGGGTGTTTGCCACATTCTTTGACGTGGCCAACTACTAATCCCGCTAAGCCGCCAGGAATGCTTTCTACCTCTTCTTCCCCTTCTACTTCGAGGCCAATATCAGTCAACACTTCGCCTACTTTTTTGGGTGGCAAATTAATGTCTGTATATGCTTTTAACCAATTAAGGGCTAACTTCATTTTTTATGCGATTATTTTTTCAAGGTCTTTATTCTCAGAATGTCTATGCTACATCTTCGATTTGAATCAACCAGTTAAGACTGAACCAATAAAGCGTCAACATTCGTTCCTTTTTTTAAAATAAAAGCACAAAGATAGGGATTTTTGAAATAGGTGTTTGGAGATTTTGGAGGGCGATAGTACTATTTCAAAAATCCAAAACTCCCCCCAAAGAAAAAGCCTTTGCCGAACCTAAAGTCCAACAAAGGCTTTTACTATTTGATAAGTACAGGTCAACGTCCCAAACTGAACACAACCCACTTTGAATGCCCTACAAAGAGCGACCTAAAAAATCCCTGACCGCCGTCAGACAGACTGTTTCCCTGTACCCTTCTGACTCGCCACCTGCCGCCCGTGACACCGCTTATACTTCTTCCCACTACCACAAGGACAAGGCTCGTTCCGCCCCACTTTGCGCTCTTCCCGTTTGAACGTCGTGGGCTTCTTACGGCGACTCACACCTTCCGCTGCCCTTCTAGCTGCTTGGTCTTCACTTCTGGTGCTGCTATTCGTATTCGTTCGACTGAAATCCGTTTGGCGCTGTTTGGCTTCTTCCAAGGTAGTGCCGTCTCGGAAAATCAACGTTCCTTTGGACAAGTAAGAGGTTACTTCTTCGTTGACCTTATTGACCAAATTTTCGAATAGATTATACGCTTCCATTTTATAGACCACCAACGGGTCTTTCTGCTCGAAGGAAGCCGACTGAACGGAATCTTTCAATTCGTCCATCGACCGCAAGTGTTCTTTCCAACTATCGTCAATTAAAGCCAAACTCACCGCCTTTTCAATATCTCGGACAATCGTCTTTCCGTTCGACTCCACGGCATTTTTGATATTGGCCGCAATTGGAAGGGGATTCTTTCGACCGTCGGTAAAAGGCGTCAGAATATCTCGGTACTGCGGTTGATTTTCGTGGACGTCTCGAATGAACGGCATCATGACTTCCGCAATCGCAGCACTTTTTCTATCGTAGAAAGTCAAGAACTGGTCTTGATAAACGTCGATTAGTTCTTCTTCTTCCGCTGCTTCGAATTCCTCTTCCGTAACTTGAGGGTCAAAGCCAATTAAACCGACGGAGTCCATTTTGAAACTTTCAAAACTACCCGCCGCTTTGTGGCTACCCGCAATATTTTCCGTCAAGGACAAAAACATATTGTTCAAGTCCACCGATAGGCGTTCGCCCGAAAGGGCATTTTTTCGCTTTTTGTAAATCGCTTCCCGTTGGATATTCATCACGTCGTCGTATTCCAACAGACGCTTTCGAATACCAAAGTTATTTTCCTCCACTTTTTTCTGCGCCCGTTCGATGGATTTACTGACCATCGAATGTTGGATGACTTCGCCCTCTTGGTGGCCCATACGGTCCATCAGTTTGGCGATGCGCTCCGATTGGAAAAGGCGCATTAGCTTATCTTCTAGCGAAATGTAAAACTGCGAACTTCCGGGGTCTCCTTGCCGTCCTGCCCGACCTCTCAGCTGCCTATCAACCCGTCTCGAATCGTGCCGTTCCGTACCAATAATAGCCAATCCACCCGCAGCTTTCACTTGGTCAGAAATTTTAATATCTGTACCCCGACCCGCCATATTCGTCGCAATCGTTACTTTACCGGGCTTACCCGCCTCGGCAACGATATCGGCTTCTCGGTCGTGCTGCTTAGCGTTCAGCACGTTGTGGTCGATGCCCTTCATTTGCAGCATTCGACTCAGTTTTTCGGAGATGTCCACCGAAGTCGTACCCACCAATACGGGGCGACCTTTCGCCGTCAAATCAACAATATCTTCAATAACGGCATTGAACTTCTCCCGCTCCGTTTTGAAAACTAGGTCTTGACGGTCGTCTCTGGCAATGGGTTTATTCGTAGGAATAACCACTACGTCCAGTTTATAAATTTCCCATAATTCGCTCGCTTCCGTCTCCGCTGTACCCGTCATACCCGCCAATTTGTGGTACATTCGGAAATAATTTTGCAGCGTTACGGTGGCGTAAGTTTGGGTAATTTCCCCGATTTTTACATTTTCTTTCGCTTCCAACGCTTGGTGCAATCCGTCGGAATATCGACGACCTTCCATCATCCGTCCCGTCTGCTCGTCCACGATTTTCACCTCGTTGTTCATCACGACGTATTCCTCGTCTCGTTCGAACAACGTGAACGCCTTCAACAATTGACTAACGGCGTGCAAACGACGGGATTTCACGGCAAAGTCTTGCGATAATTTTTGCTTCGCTTCTACTTTTTGAGCTGTTTCCAGTTCTTCGTCGGATTCAATTTCCATCATTTCCAACGTAATGTCGGGCATTACAAAGAAACTCTCGTCCGATTCGCCCTTCGATAGGAATTCGACGCCTTTTTCCGTTAATTCTACGTTTCTATTCTTTTCGTCGATAGTAAACAAAAGCGGTTCGTCGGCAATATGCATATGCTTAGATTGCTCCTGCATGTAGAAGTTCTCCGCATTTTGTAATTCCACTTTCACCCCTTCTTGGCTCAAAAACTTGATGAGCGGTCGGTTCTTGGGCAAGGCACGGAAGGCCCGCAAAATCGCCATCCCCATTTGCCCTTCGTCGTTGCCAAATTCTCCGGCGTTGAACAGTCGCTTAGCTTCCGACAAGTAGTCGGTCGCCAATCGCTTTTGCGCACTAATGAGTCGTTCTACTTTCGGTTTTAGGTCAAAATATTCTTGCTCTTCACTCCCTTTGGGTACGGGGCCCGAAATAATCAACGGCGTTCGGGCGTCGTCAATCAATACCGAATCCACCTCATCAATCATACAAAAATGATGCTTCTGCTGCACCATTTCATCTAGCGAACGTACCATATTATCTCGCAAATAATCGAAGCCAAATTCGTTGTTCGTACCATAGGTAATATCGCATTTGTAGGCCGCTTTTCGTTGTGGCGAATGTGGCCGATATTTGTCGATACAATCGACGGTCAATAACAAAAATTCAAAAATAGGCCCGACCCATTCGCAGTCCCGTCGAGCTAAGTAATCGTTCACCGTAATAACGTGAACGCCCAAACCCGAAAGGCCGTTTAGATAAGCGGGTAAAGTTGCTACTAAGGTCTTACCTTCTCCCGTTGCCATTTCCGCAATCTTTCCGTCGTGCAGCACCATTCCACCAATCAACTGCACATCGTAGTGCACCATATTCCAAGTGATTTCGCCCCCTGCCGCCAGCCAACTATTTTTCCAAGTCGCTTGGTCTCCTTGGATAGTGATGTAATTTTTCTTGGTATTCCCCGCCAACTCTCGGTCGTGCTCAGTAGCCGTAACGGTAATGGTTTCGTTGCTAGAAAAACGTCTCGCCGTTTCTTTTACAACGGCAAAAGCTTCGGGAAGAATTTCTTTTAAAATATCTTCTAGGTGCTTATCTCGCTCTTTGGCGATTTCGTCCAACTGCTTGAACAGTTCTTCTTTTTCGTAAAGATTTTCTTCCGTTTTTGCTTGGTCTTTCAGCGACTGAATATCTTCGTCGATACCCGCCAAATGCTCTTTGATTCTAGCCCGAAATTCTAGCGTTTTGTTACGCAGTTCGTCGTTGCTTAGGCCTTGTAATTTGGCAAATTCTTCGTTGGCTTGGTTCACAAAAGGCATGTAATGCGCCTCGTCTCGGTCGTACTTTGTGCCAAACAATTTTTTGATAAATCCAAACATGGGTCGTTATTATATTTTTATCGGTAAAGGTCGATGATAAATAATTATGAATGAAGCAGTAAATAAACTGTATGAAATGGGAAGATTATTTTACTTCGTCGTCTCCAAAAAACGTAAAGATAACAAGTATCTAGATGTAACGTTTGAAAGGGAAGGTTAATATCTTACT
>JBCCQK010000431.1:0-7590 GCA_039024375.1 Bacteroidota bacterium | reverse complement strand
GTCATTTTGAAGGCAATAGTATAGGAAATATAAAATCTAACTTTTACCTCTTAAAATGTCCAATAGTAAGAATTATTTGACGTTTTTTGATATATAAGTATGATGATCAGTTATTTGTGGCTGAATTAAGATTGTTTTAAAATAATTATTACGACTAAAAATACTATAAGTTCTTTTTATAGCTGAAAAATATTTCTTCTAAACCTTTCGCCGTAAGATGAAATAATATATTATTCGCTAACCGATTTCAATACCTCTCGGCGTAGGCGTCACTTTTTGTAAAATCGGTTTGGAAGGTCCCGTTCTATCGGGCTTCCTTCAACGAATTCGTCTTTGTATCCCAAGGCCATCCCTTTGGCTACTTCAAAATCCATTTCAGTGGTGAAAAGGGCGAAGACGAATCGAGCATTCTGCGACTCTTCTTGATTAACAATTTCTGCTAGACATGGCGTACCACTCATTACTACGGAAGAATCCGCTTCGTATTGGTCCCCTTTGGCTACTCGGGCGAACTTATTGTCTTCGAAACTAGTCCATTCACTTTCCGATAACGGCTTAGTACCATCTAACAAAGGGAACCTAGTATCTTGTAGCTCAATTCCTCGGATGACTTGGCTATCCTGTTTGATTTTGTATCGAGTCAATTGGTAGCCCACCTCGTTACCCAGTTGCCAAGTAGCATAATCCGAACACATCCAACGCAGTTGAATAGATTGGCCATCGGAAAAGCCCAAAAGGTTAATTTCTGGTGCTTGGGATATGGTTGCTGCGTTTTGTCCCCAAGCGACTAATAGCCACGTGCATAAGAAAGTGGTAGGAAATAAATCAAATAAGATTAGGAATGAGGAATTAAATGAATTATCGTTTAGAGTTTACATACCAAAAGAATATGCACTGTAGGAATGGAGATTACGATGAAAAATACCAATTGTCATGCTACTATACAATAACTTTGCAGAATAGTTATTGGTTATACGCATATTCGCTAGTCGTTCACGAGCCGTGTGAGCAAATGTACACTAATTTGTAATAGCCTGTCAAAAAGAATAAAACATTGAGTAAAACGAAGCAAAAAATCATCGCTGCTGCGCTGAAGCTCTTCAATCAAAATGGTCTCATCAACGTTAGGCTACAACACATTGCCGATGAAGCATTTGTGAGTGTAGGTAATATGGCGTACCACTATCATAACAAAGAGGCAATTGTCTATACCATCTACGAAACCCTTACCAAACAACAGAAAAATTTATTAGCTGAATATAGAATTGTTCCCCTATTCGACAACATCAATCGCCTGTTTCAACACACCTTTCAACTACAGCAACAATACATCTTCTTTTACTTAGATACGCTAGAAATAATTCGAGCTTACCCCAAAATTGGTACCATACACCAAAAACATATCTTCTTTCAGGTGGCACAATTGGAAGCGATGCTACATTTTAATGTAGCTAGAGGCGCACTGATTTCAGAACCTCTAGCAGGCATTTTCAGTCAACTGGCACAGCAAATTTGGATGACCGTAGATTACTGGCACAACCAACAATTAGTCAGAGGAGATAACACGCCATCCGAAGAAAAATATTTGGCAAGCATTTGGGCATTATTGATTCCCTATTTTACGAAAATGGGCCGACAAGAATACGAACAGATGCTACAACAACCTTATGATTTTTATTTTTGATATTTTTCGTAGTTATTTTGACAAACTCCATTCCTTTTTTTACCTTACTCCCTTCGGATATTTATCAACTATCTTCCTAACCATGCACTACCACCATCTTGACGATAAAGCCTATAATGAGTTGCTAAATTTGATGAACAATCAACACTTCATCGACAAATCGGGCGAGCAAATAGATATGGACTTCCTTTCGGACGATTGGTGGCTGAGAGATACGGCCGTGGTAGAAAATATTGTCAAGCGAAATGGAATGTGGGAAATACATTTGGTTTTCGCCCACTATAAAACACCAAACAAATTAATCAAACGAGTTATTGCCAAATACCCCAACAAAAAGAAAGCAGAATTGAGCGCTTGGTATATGCGTCGATTGGCCGCAAAAGACCAAAGAGGAACTTTGAATGTGAATTTAGCAGATTTTAGACTTTGTGATAACTAACCCAAGATTAATTCCTTCATAAAAACATGGTTTAATACATCTTGAAAATATTCTTGCGAGAAAAATGTCTTTTTTTTGTAAAAAATATTAATATTACCGAATACCATTCGTTTTTTCGGAAAAGAAAATGCTAAATTTTGACTACAAAAGAAAAGATAATAACTGCAACAATTCAACTGTTCAATGAACACGGACTGGCCAACGTTCGATTGCAACAGATAGCTAAAGAAACAGACATTAGCGTGGGTAATTTGGCCTATCATTTTCGGAATAAAGAAGCCATAGTAGAAGCGGTAGTGGAGCGTTTAGAAGAAGAAGTATCGAATATATTGGCTAACTATCGCCGCTATCCAAACTTAATGGACTTCGATTTTCAGCTGAGCAAGTACTTTTCCTTTATTTCGGACTATCCCTTCTATTTTTTAGACTTACTAGAAATAGAAAGAACGTTCCCCCAAATTCATACCAACCGACAACATCATACGGCCAAAATGGCCCACCAATTCCGCAAACGGTTTGATTTCAACGAGCAACGAGGTATCCTCAAAGAGGAACCAAGGGAGGGTATTTATGATAGTATTGCTAACACTATTCTTATAACCATTACTTTCTACACGCCCCAGAATATGATTAGGGGCAACGGACAAGTACACGAATCTAGCTTTAAAGAAGCTGTTTGGAATCTGATGTATCCCTACTTTACCGACGACGGGATAGCGGAGTTTAAGCAATTGATTGAGCCTATTTTACGGGAGTAGGTTTTAAGTATGATGTATAAAGTATGAAGTATAAGGTGCGGGACGAACTCATACCTTATACTTCATACTTTATACCTTATACTTAACTAAAAAACTACACTTATGAGCAAAACGAGTCCTCTAAAGGAAAAATCCTTCCTATTAGCCGTCCGAATTGTCAAATTGCACAAATATCTTCTCAAGGAATACAAGGCCTATGATTTAGGTAGGCAGCTATTGAGGTCGGGGACTAATCCTGGAGCGATGGTAAGGGAGGCATTTAACGCCGAGAGTGATAAAGATTTTATTCATAAACTAGGAGTTGGACAAAAGGAATTGGGCGAAACCATGTTTTGGTTAGAGTTACTGTATAAAACAGGTTACCTTTCTGACGACCAATTTAACTCCCTCTACGGAGATACCGAAGAAGTAATGAAATTAATAAGAAGCTCCATTATTACCAAAAAGAAAAAAATGGGGCTCTTGGCTATTTCATTAACATTAGTCATTGGCTCCGTACTTTACTTTTTACAAGCCTAGATAAGTATAAAGTATAAAGTATAAAGTATGAGGTATGAAGTATGAGTTCGTTTCGTACCTCATACCTCATACTTCATACCTTATACCTCATACTTCATACCTTATACTTAAATACAAATGACTAACTTAATTTGGTTAAAAGGGGGTGCCTGTTCTGGCAACACAATGTCCTTCCTCAATGCGGAACAACCGTCTGTAATTGAGTTAGTTACTGATTTTGGTATCCGAATATTATACCACCCTTCCATCGGATTAGAAATTGGCGAACAAGTCAACGAAGTCCTCAATGACGCTCTTTCTGGCAAAGTTCCCTTAGATATTTTTGTGTTTGAAGGCTCCGTTATTGAAGGAGCTAATGGAACGGGGAACATGAATTTTTATGCGGGTCGCCCAATGAAAGATTGGGTAGCGGACATGGCCAAAGTTGCCAAATATGTGGTCGCCATTGGAGACTGCGCAACTTGGGGTGGCATCATGGCGGTCGAACCGAATCCGACCGAGTCCGTCGGGATGCAATTTCGAAAAAAAGAAAAAGGGGGGTTTTTGGGTAAAGATTTTCTCACCAAAAGTGGCTTTCCTATTATCAATATTCCCGGTTGTCCCGCACATCCCGACTGGATGACCCAAATTTTGGTGGCTATTGCCGTCGGCCGAATGGACGAAGTTTTATTAGATAATTACAATCGTCCCAAGACCTACTTTACCGATTTTGTGCAAACGGGTTGTACCAATGCGACTGCTTTCTCTGAAAAAATTGATGGCAGTTTTGGGAAAAGAGGCGGTTGTCTATTCTACGAAGTGGGCTGTCGAGGTCCCATGACCCACGCTAGTTGTAATCGGATTTTGTGGAATCGGACCTCTAGTAAAACGAGAGCGAATCATCCCTGCCTCGGCTGTACAGAGCCAAGTTTTCCCCATAATGATTTGAAAAAAGGCAGTGTCTTTAAAACGATGAAATATTTGGGTCAATTTCCTAAAGAGGTGCCCGAAGGTGAGGGTAAGTTGATGTTTTATTTTAAAACAGGAATTCGGAAAGGGCTCTCTAATCTGGCCAGTGGGACAGGCTCAAAATAACGTAAATCTATATAACCTACCAACTCTGAAAACTAAGTCAAAATCTCCTTCCTTATTTAGACCCATTCTTAATTAGGTGTTTTTTCCTAGTAATTAGAAATTTTTTCCTAAAAAAATTAGGAAAAACTTTCTAATTTGAATCCTAGAATATATATTTGGCTCGTCAAAGGTAAACCAACAACAAATTTTGTTATTTCCCTTATGACAAAATAATTATAAACGACAAAAAACACCTTCCTCTTATGGCTAATGTATTATGGTTACAAGGAGGGGCATGTAGTGGCAATACCATGTCTTTTCTGAATGCCGAAGAACCCACCGTAGTAGAATTAATCGTGGACTTTGGCATCAACATCCTATGGCACCCAACCGTAGGTCTCGAAATCGGACATCAAGTAAGTGATTTGATGAACGATTGTCTTTCTGGCAAAACCCAATTAGATATTTTTGTTTTCGAAGGCTCCGTTATTGAAGGTCCTGACGGGACGGGCAAGATGAACTATTTTGCCGACCGTCCAATGAAGGATTGGATAAAGGATTTGTCCGAAGTAGCGCAGTTTGTAGTGGCCGTAGGTGATTGTGCGACCTGGGGAGGTATCCCCGCAGTTGAACCTAATCCAAGCGAATCGACGGGCTTCCAATTCCACAGAAAGCAAAAAGGTGGCTTCTTAGGCAGCGACTACGTATCTAAGGGAGGCTTACCCGTTATCAACATTCCTGGATGTCCCGCACACCCCGATTGGATTACCCAAATTTTAGTAGCAATCTCTACGGGTAGAATTGGCGACGTGCTAATCGACGACTACCACCGACCAAAGACCTTCTTTACCGATTTTGTGCAAACGGGCTGTACCAATGCTACGGCTTTCGCCGAAAAGATTGATGGTGGTTTTGGAAAACGGGGTGGCTGTCTATTCTACGAAGTGGGCTGTCGAGGACCAATGACCCACGCCAGCTGCAATCGAATTCTTTGGAACCGACAATCTAGTAAAACACGGGCGAATCATCCCTGCCTCGGCTGTACGGAACCGGGCTTTCCACATAACGACTTGAAAAAAGGAAGTGTGTTCAAAACGATGAAGTACCTCGGCACCTTCCCCAAAGAAGTACCTGAAGGCGAAAGTAAATTGGGCTACTACTTTAAAGCGGGCATGCACAAAATCTTACCAACGCCGAAAAGTTTAAAAGCAACATCTAAGTAACGGTACACGGTTTGTGGCACACGGTTTACGGTAAAAACCACTTAAAACCGATTCACAAGCCAAGTATCGAATTAATTTATAAAATCTGATTTTGGACAGTTAATGAAATTTGGGGGTTAACGGTTTGCTGCCGTGTACCGTCAACCGTTAACCGTCAACCGTTATAAAAAACAAAAAATGTCTGTAAAAGAACTAAATATATCACCCGTCGGACGAGTCGAAGGCGACTTGGATGTCAAAGTGTACATGGAAGGTGGCGTCGTAACTCGAGCGCATACCCAAGCCGCTATGTTCCGTGGTTTTGAAAAAATATTAGCGGGTAAAGACCCACAAGCGGGCCTAATCGTTACGCCTCGTGCCTGTGGAATCTGTGGAGGGTCGCATCTCTATTGTGCTTCTTCTGCCCTCGACGTCGCTTGGGGTACTACCCTACCGCCTAATGCTTTATTACTGAGAGCAATCGGTCAAGCAACGGAAACGATTCAAAGTATTCCAAGATGGTTTTATGCTATTTTCGCCACCGACATGGCTAACAAAAAATTTGCGAATAAACCATTATACCAAGAAGTCGTCAAACGTTGGGCAGCTTACGTCGGTACTTCTTTCCAAAAGGGCGTTACGGCCAGTGGTCGTCCCGTTGAGGTGTATGCACTATTCGGTGGTCAATGGCCGCACTCTAGCTACATGGTACCCGGTGGTGTCATGTGTGCCCCTACCTTGAAGGACATCACTAGAGCGCATTCTATCATGAATCAGTTCAGAAATGACTGGTTAGAACCGATTTGGTTGGGTTGTTCTATCGAACGATACATGCAAATCAAATCGTGGGACGACATGATGGAATGGCTGAATGAAAACGAATCTCACTACAATAGCGACTTGGGCTTGTTATTACGAGCAGGTATCGAATTTGGCTTGGATAAATTTGGACAGGGAGTTGGAAAATTCCTAGCTTGGGGCACTTATCTACACAAAGACTTGTACAATAAGCCCACCATTGAAGGTCGAAACAAGGCAACGATTACTCCTTCTGGTTTCTGGGATGGTATCAATTACTACGAAGCGGACCACAAAAAAGTGGCCGAACACGTCAAACATGCGTGGTATTTGAATCAATCGGAGGCATTGCACCCATTTGACGAACCAATTCCAACGGCCTCTACCGATTCTAGAACTTTGGAGCATACAGATTTCAACAACAAGTATAGTTGGTCTAAAGCACCCAGATTCATGGAACACGCTGCCGAAGCGGGTCCATTGGCGAGAGTAATTATGAACGCCAACCCAAATAATTTAGACCACCAAATCAAGGACCCATTATTTGGCGATATTATGCAAAAGATGGGACCATCGGTTTTCACTAGAGTATTAGCGAGAGTGCACGAAGCACCCAGATTATACACTATGATTAACGATTGGTTAAGTCAAGTTCGGTTGGATGACGAATTTTACATCAAACCAACCGAGAAAGATGGTATTGGCTGGGGAGCAACAGAAGCGGCAAGAGGTGCTTTAGCGCACTGGATTAAAATCAAGGATGGGGTAATTGAAAATTACCAAATCATTGCGCCAACGACGTGGAATGTAGGCCCCAATGATGATAAGGACAATCCTGGCCCCATCGAATCTGCTCTGGAAGGTACCGAAATTGAAGACCCACACGACCCTGTAGAGGTAGGTATGGTCGCTCGTTCTTTTGATTCCTGTTTGGTTTGTACGGTACACGCACACGACAACAAGACGGGTAAGCAATTGGCGAAATTCAAGTTGTAAAGAATTTAATAAACCATATAGCAAGCGACCCGTCAATGATTGTAATTGTTGGCGGGTTTCTTTGTTTGAAATTTTATCTTTTTTTCATTAGATTTACTAGACTTTACTCTAGATAGGTTTAGTGTTTCCAGCACTTCGAGT
>JBCCQK010000430.1:0-7615 GCA_039024375.1 Bacteroidota bacterium | reverse complement strand
TCCAGCAAATACATACTATTTTTCTTTACGGCGTAGTGAGCTAAGGTGTTGCCCCCTTCGTAAGCCGTTTTAATGGTTAATCCTTTTTCGACTAAGCCGTCAATAATGTACTTCAAATTATCTGCTCTTCTACTCGAATAATTTTGGAAAGCCAAACTCATGAGATCGTTGCCCGCTGCATCTAATAAAGTAATATCAGCTTTTTCGGCCGTCAAGTAATCGAAAGCGTCCTTTCTGGCACCCGCTACGGCTTTGGACAAAGCAGAATGTCCATCGTGATTAACTTGGTTAATGTCTTTGATTAGCGGTCTTAGTTTCTGCACATTTTCGACCTTTCCCCACACTGAGTTAATGAAGGCGGTATTTCCTGCTTTATCTATTTGGTTGACGTTGACCCCTCGCTCCACAAAAAAATCAATAATTTCGGGACTCCCTCGTCTAACGGCATTGTGCAACGGCGTTTGCCCTTCCCAGTTGACGACATCTACGTCTAAGCCCAATTCGTCCAAATAGGTAAAGGTTTCTAGCAATACCTCGGAACGTTTTCGACCGTAAGCGGCAAATAATAAGGTATTTTCTCCCTTATCATTCATAGAGGTGTAATCAAGCTCTTTGGCAACGCACATCTTCATAATGGGCATATTCCCCGCACGAGCAGCGTAATTAAACAATCCGTTACCCGCATCATCTTTGGTGTCCCAACTCAATCCTTTGTCCACCAAATATTGGAAAAGGGTTTCATCATCGGCATCCGACCCCGCGAGCGAAAGCAATACATTGGTGCCGCTAGCACTTTCGTAGTCAATCTTCACTCCTTTTGACAAAATCAAATCGTACATCGCCTTGTCCTCTACCCCACCGATGGCGGTCAGCAGTAAAATATTAGTGCCTCTGGAAGTAGCCAGATGAATGTCCGACCCTAAGTCCAAAAGGTGGTTCACCATTTCTACATTCCCTTTGTAGGCCGACCATAAAAGGTAAGTAATATCCCCGTGCGTTGGTTTGGTAACGGGATTGCCTTCCAAAGTGAGCAAATATTGGAGCGTTTCGTTGGGCGCTTTATCTATAATGCCGTAAGAAACGGCGTCAAAACCAAAGTCATTTTTTTCGGTGGGATTATGCCCTTCGGCAATTTTTTCTTTGACCAGTTCAACGCTGGGTTGCGCTTTCCAAAAACTTCGGTCGAGAAAGATATTTTCGGCGGCATCTTGCGCTAATAATTGCAAGCCAAAGTGGCTAATCAATAGGAGTACTATCAGTCTTTTCATGATTGCTATTTTTTGAAAAAAGGCAGAACGACGGAAATGGTTATGCCAAGAGGTTTATTCTAATTTAGTCCAAATATAAATAATATCTTTCAAAGAAATAAGGAAAAGTGCTTAACCTTAACGGTAGCCGCTCATTCTCTGTCAAGTATGACAATTGGATGGTAGTCAAATCATCCATTCCACTATCGAGAGTGTCAAAAAGGAGGTCAAAACGCCATTCCCCCTTATTCAGATAAGAGTGAAATGATTAAATAACTTCTACGCATTTCGGCCTTACCATTCGGTTGGCCTCAAAGGGAGGGTAATTTTAAAGGTGCTCCCAGAACCAGTTTGCCCCTTTGCCTCAATAGTACCCCCTAAGAGGTCAGTTATCTTGCGCACAATCGCAAGTCCCGTACCTTCTCCCTGTATAGATTTTGCGTTTGGAAGTCGATTGAACAATTGAAAGATGCGCTGGCTGTCTTTGGTATCGAAACCTATTCCATTATCGGAAATATTCAAGACGACCTCCTCTTGATTTTTCTTTCCCTCTATTTTAATCAATGCGATGGCTTTGTCTTGCGTAAATTTCAGGGCATTACTGAGCAGATTGGAAAAAATGGTCCGCATCAATAGCATATCTGTATGTAAAATAGGTAGGGGCGTCATCCGAAAATCGACGGTTCTATCTCTCCATTCGGGCTCCAATTCCTCGTAAATTTCTTTAATTAAATCGGTTAAATTAACAAGTTGTAATTGGGGTTTAAAATCCTCTAAGCTAAGTACTTGGCCCAGTGTTTCAATTACATTTTCCATAGAGTAAACAGCCGCTTTAATTTTTTCTAGTTTGTCCGTTTGAAAGTCATCCATTGGTTCGTTTTGCCGATTATTCAGCAAGGCCAGCAGCGATTTGATTCTTACGAGGGGCGTCTTTAAATCGTGTGCCACAAAAATCTTAAATTGAGCCAAGTTGTCCAAGTCCTTTTGTTTCAAGGAGTTGGATAAATCCGAAAATTTGGTAACTGTTTTTTGCTGAATTTCTTCCAGTTCATTTATAATTCTTTGGTATTGTTCCTTTTCTACGGTACTTAATAGACCTTTGGTATCTAGCTTTTTCAAAAGCGCTAATTGTTGAGTGTTTTTTGTCACGCCTTGCCTAGTAACACGCTCTAATCGCTGCGCTATATTACTCAACCCAACCGCTCGATTCTTTTGCGCTTTGTAGGTGTTGTATCGAAGTAACCCAATACCGCCCAAACACAAAAATAGCAGCACCACAAATACGATTTTTAACCAGCCGATGCGATTTTCTTTTTCCCGAAGTTCCGTCGCTTGTTGGGCGAGTTCTAGTTCCTTTTGTTCACTTTTGTACTTCACTTCCGCCTCTTGGGCGGTCTTTAGTTTTTCTTCCGAAAAGTGTTCCTCTTCCAGCGCAATTAAAGAGTCTTGGTAAACGTTCGCTTTTTGAAAATTCTCTAGGGCTGTGTACGTCTTAATTGTTTGTTTATACAGTTTCCTCAACAGCGGCGGGTGTTGTTGGATAGATTTCTTGGTTAACAACTCCTCCTGCAAAGCGATACTTTTAGCAAAATCACCCATCTTGTGGTAGTAAATAGAATAGGTAATATGGACACCATCAACGTATAATTCTGCCTTCGCTGCTTCAAATATAGCTAGTGCTTTGTCTAAAAAATAAGTCACCGAATCCAACTGATTTAAGTCCAAATAGGTGTTGGCTAAGTTGAGGTTAAGGTTACCTTTTAGATATGCATCTTGTGATTGTTCGACCTTTTGTATGCCTTCTTGATAAAGAGCAAGCGCCTTTTCGTATTGATTGGTTTCGGCATAAATGACCCCTAGCGCAACGATGGCGTACAACTCTTCTTTCGGGTAATTACCAAGTTGACTCAATTCTTTACTTTGCAAGCAGTAATCTACGGCCAAGTCATAATTTTTCTGACTAAAATGTACTTGTCCAATTTTTTGGGTAATTACCGCCAAAGAAAAGGTATCCCGATAATTCTCGGCAATTTTCAAGGACGTAATTAGACTTTCAATCGAGCGCTGATACTTGTCTAGATAGATATACGTAGTGGATAGATTCGTGTAAAACTTACCGAGATAAGTAGAATCTAGTTCGGATTGTTGCCAGTACTCAATGGCTTGTAAATTATGCGCTAGGGCTTCTTCAAACTGACCCGCTCTTTGCCGAATGATAGATAAATTATTATTGACTTTGGCGACTACCTCAAAATTATTCCCCCGTTGACCATTTTCTATTGCCCACAAAAAATGGTCTGTTGCTTTTTGTATATCAACGCTAAAGTAGTTGATGCCTAGCTTAGCGTGAATCTCCGCTTTGAGCGCGGGTGCATCTTGGTGTCTATCTAGTTCGAGCAGCAAGCTGTCAATCGTAGTGTTGCCTAATACACCTTGTAAACCAGTTAGGGATAATAAAAGAATTACTACAATTTTTCTCATAAATCAAGGAAATAAGGGATGAGTAATAGTAATTGAATTTTCGTGAGCCTCTATTCGGCTATTCAACTTTTTGAGCATCAATTGCACTAATTTAAAATCTTTGTCTTGGTAAAAAAAGGGTTTGTGTGAAAAATAGGAGTCGGTAGCCGTAACAAACTTATTCTCGAAGTGGGTAATTACGGATTTGTTTTTTGTCTGTGTGCTAATGCTTAGTTCAAAGCAGTTGCTCGTTTCCTCATATTGACATAAATAGCTCATTACCCTCAAAAAGATTTTTTCGAGTAATGGACGATTGCTTTTAAGGGTCGCAACGGTCAAGGTATAGTCAATTTTGATTGCTTTCGTGTTAGACTGTTTTAGTAAGACATGCTTAATCTTATCAAAAAGAGTGGGTAAATCTATCCATTCCAATTGTTTGTTTACATCTTGAAAATTCACCGACACGACCAACATATCTTCAATCAACTGAGTAGAATGCGCAATAAGTTTGTAAGTATTTTCCAAGTGGTCTTTTGAAGTTATTTGGTCTTTTTCGCCCTTCAAAGTTTTTAAAGTTTGTTTAATTTGATTGATAGGCGTTTGTAAATCTTGCATCAATCCTTTGTTGAAGTTCTCTAGTTCTTTCGCACGAATTCCCTTGTTCGCATACGGCTGTTCCATAAATGTTTGCAAATAAGCCAAGTTAGTGAGGATATTTTGATAGGGTTGTTCCAAATTTTGCGGAAATAAATCTTTCGTTTCTTTTTTCAGAGGTGGATAGCTATTAGCGGCTTCTGCCGTAACTTTTTGAGGGTTAATCGCCTTTATTTGATGCAGAATGGCATCGAACAGTACGTTTGAATTTTTTTTGGATAAATAATTTTGGTAAGCAAAAAAAAGGAAAGCAACTAGGAAGCAAGCAACCAGCAATAGCATCCCTCCGAGCATAACTTTTAAATGATTTGATTTTTGGTCAATTAGCATTTCTTGCTTGCTGGCATCAATCGTTTTTTGTTGGCTATTATACCTGGCTTCTAGTTCTTCGGCAATTTTTGTTTTACTTTCTTCAAATAGTTGAGCCTTAATCAACAGTAAAGAATCTTTAGCAGCGGATGCTGCTTCGAATCGCCCACGTTCGGTATAAATGGCACTCAATTTTTCATAAGTTGTTGCTAGTATTAATTTATGTCTCTGAATATCATCTAGCAGCCGAATTTCGTTCAGAAAGAAAAGAGCAGAATCTATTTTTTCCGAATGTTGCATTTGGTCAGCCATTTCCAATAATCGAGTAGCTTCTATTTGTGCGGTAGCCTCTTTCGAATCAATGGTATCATTTGGGTTGGATAGTGATAAATCTTCACGACCAGTTGCAGTAGTCGTAAAAGCTACAAAAGCAATTATTAAGAAAGTAATGGATTTAATTTGGGGCTGATGTTTCATTGTCGGCAGCGTTTAGGCTATTTCATCATTCATTCGGCGAAGACTTTATTAATAGGCATATATTAAGCAGTGTAGCTACATCAAACAATTTATTTGTAGCCATAATTTACCAATCGGAACTGTCCACTTTGCCATCGAGGTATTTGCGAATCGCTTCCCCCTTCGAATTGACGTGTAGCTGTTTGTATATTTTTTTGATGTGGTATCGAACACCATCAACGGATAAACCTACCTGTTTGGCAATAAGTTTATAACTTTTCCCATCTGCCAAATATTTTAGTACTTGTAAAGTTAGCGGGCTAAGTTTATCTTCAATAGCTTCGTCCGTAGGAGCTTTGGGCGTAAAATAGTTAATAACTTTTCGGGCTATTCTTGGAGAGATAATGGCGCCGCCATTTATGGTATTTTCCAAAAAGGAAGGAATGTCCTCTAAGGGACTCGACTTTAACAAATAACCAGTTGCCCCTGCGGATAATGCTTGAAAAATGGTTTCGTCGTCATCCGAGACGGTGTACATGATGATTTCAATATCTGGTTTTAGTTTTTTTATTTTACCAATGACCTCAACGGCATTTCTGTCTGGAAAATAAATATCAAGAAACAAGAAGTCTATCTTAAAGTCTCGGCGCAAATACCTCAATAATCCTTCAATGGTACTAATCGTAGTGACACATTCAATGGTAGGGTGATACTCAAAAAAATTCTTAAAGGACTGCAACAGAACTGCGTCGTCGTCAACCATGCCGATTTTAAACATAACAAAGTTTAGTTTTATTTTAGACCATACATGGAGAGGTTGCTGCTTGATAGATATTGACCAAAGTATTAAGGAAAAAGGATTTCAAAATAAATATACAAATAAAAAATTAGAGAAACAGGTACAAAAAGTTAAATGTACATATTTATGTAGTCTTCGACTATTCAGAACTGCAGCTAGTTCAACCCAACCATTGCTTCGGGTGGGCAATAGGAAGCCAACTACAAAAGTAACTGAAAGAAGGGCGAGATTGGTTAAATGTTGAGCATCGATTTAATGGCCTATCCATCCTCCTACATCAATATGTGAAAACGAATGTAATCTAAGGAAAAGAAGTTACGAGTGCGTTTCTTTTTACCTGTTGGAATGTATTTTGGTTTGTTTTAAATCGTGATAGACGCTGTTCTAATTATAATCTAAATAAATTCAGAATGGCCACTTCAAGGAGTGGTCAAGATACAAATGGTCGATGAAGGACCATTGAAAGTTCTCGCATTGACATTTATGAGGCTACCCGGAAGGGTAGCTTTTTGGATGAAAAAAGTTCTAGTCTGGCTTATTCTTTTAACCGTTGAAAGAGAAAGATTCCCTCAAGGAAATCTCCCTCTACTATCCGACAACTTTATCTTGACTAACCACTTAGGCCAAGTAGGCTATTATTATTTTAACGTTACAGGAGACGACCAAACTAGATTCTTTTTGGGGACGGATGCCAACCCCAAATCGGCTAAAATGGTGGCGAGTGTGACGGGTTGGACGCAGCCAACACAGCACAATAAATACTCTACGCAGACGAGCGAGCGGGCTTATTTGACCGCTGGTCGCCTCTACTTTTTTGACTTACACCACAAAGAAGGCTACCAAGGAGACTTCTTCAAGTTATTTTGGAAATGGGGGAATGCTGATTGGCGGAGTATTGACAAGCGATACTTGTTTGCCTACGGCGATTGCGGTGCCCAAGCTAGAAGTAGCCAGCGGATAACTTTTGAAATTGCCGCCACCGATGCCACGGCCGACCTCCAATGGGCGGTAGAAAACAAAAAAATAGTGCCTATTTTGAAATCCAAACGGCGGCTAGTGTGAAAGATTTCGAGACCCAACAGTACCAAGTGCTTGGTCAAGCAAAGGGAAGTGGAGCTGGAACTACCGCTGCGGTGAATACCTACCACCACGAAGATTACATTCAACTAGCTACGCAAGACCGTTATTACCGAATCAAGCAAGTACAGTTAGACGGGAACATTGAATATTCGGCGATTCGCTCCCTCAATTTTGGGCAACGAGATGCCCGTATTCATATTTACCCCAATCCATTTGCCGAACAGTTGACCGTGGTGTTACCCGAAAAATTTCAACCAAAATCGGAGGAAATCACCCTAGAAATTGTGGACGTTTCGGGTAAAGTCATTCACCAACAAACGGGCAATCTGGCTCAATCTCGAGTTTATCAAATAGACCTCGATGCGGGCAACGGTGTTTACCAAGTAAATGTGAAGGCGGCGGGGTATAAAATGTTGACAAAGAAAGTGATAAAATTGAAAGAATAGCTGCTGAAAAACGACAATTGGTTTACAAAACTATTCCAACGCTTCTAAGGATAAGCATACTAGCAGTTCCTTGGTCGTGTTGGAATCCTTTATTGAGGGAGCATATATAAATTTTTAGATTAATAGATAAGCTATACGATACAGCCCCTTAAATTACAAAAAAT
>JBCCQK010000429.1:0-7616 GCA_039024375.1 Bacteroidota bacterium | reverse complement strand
GAGAAATTTGGCCAAAAGCTCGATTTTATCACGGAGATGCGGGACCACTGGCGCGCCGAAAGCCCGAAGCGGACAATCATCGTCGGCGATTTCAACTTTTCGCTAGTAAAAATGAGGCAGTAATTTCCCTCAGATTTGACAAAACAAATATCGGAAATAGCCACCCTTTGCAAAAGTTGATTTACTTTAATGAAAACCGAATCTTCTAGTAGTCTAGTCGGTGTACTCTGGTCCGACAGGTGTTTGCTTTGTTGTAAATTATATTCAACGATACTACGAAGGGTCACTAATTCAAAAGGAGAAACCAAATAGGCGACTAAATTGGCTTGTTTGGCTCGTTCGTACCAGTAAGTATTCTTATCTTCACTTAAAAATATGATAGGGAGCGATTCTCCTTCCAAACTTTCAATAAAATCAAGAATAGATAGTTCTTGATGTCGCTCTAAGTTAGCGATAACCAGATGAAACAATCGCCTGACAACCAGCTTACTAGCTTTTTTAACTCCATCCGCTACGTGCACCGAACATCCTAATTCTACTAACATATTCGTCACTTCATTTGATGTTGTGGTACTTCCCTCAACATATAAGACGTGCGTATTTTGCATATAGGGCTGCTTATTTTGCGTTGATACACCCCTTCAGTAATAATGAATAATGAGGAATAGGCCGTTGACCTTCCTTTTTTCTTATAACCTTTTACTTAATTTGCTCTTTTCGCTCACGAATAAGTACAAAATAAGTAGGGGTTTTTCCACTTTTCCTTTGATAGTTTTGATAATTTATACGTCAGAATGGTAATAGGCAATTGGCACAATGATACTACTTTTATGAAGAAATAAAGTAGGCATAAACCATAAAGGTGAGCAACGTCAATAGGTAGGTGACAAAGCGTAAATTTACTTTTGTTAAGTATTACTGTTTCAACATTTAGTCCTTTGATTTTCAAGATAAAAACGTAACGTTTTACTACCTCTCCTAAAAAGAACAGACACACATTATCCGCTCTTGCGTACTTGGCACGACCCCTAACTTACCCTTTCATTTGTCTTAATCCAAAGGGTATTTTCAAGGCTTCAACTTTGGTTTAATATTTGTGCAGTTTTTAATTGACAACAACGTTACGGAAGTGATTAAAATAGCGAATATATCCTTTCGTTTTTACTGAAACCCTTCTCCTACAGTCTAGATTTTTTGACCATTGACAAATGACATTACTTTCTCAAAAGTCATTTATCTACAAGTATATACACATTTAAAATTTATTTCTTTAGCTTTGCAAAAAGGGCAATTTTTCATGAAGTTCAACAACCGATTTTACTTTTTTTTATTTGGTGCCATCGCTTCTTTTTTGCTAGCTTTTGGTATTGAATACTCCTGTGACACAGACTTTGTGATGCGACACTACGCACAATCTATAACAAAAAATCTACAAGACCAAGAAACAGATGTTGCCTATCAGCTAAAGCAGGACAGCTTCATTAACCACCTGTATCGAGTAACCAATCGACCACCCATCGATGCCATTCAGTCGTTGACTAACAAACAGTACGGCATTTGTCTTTACCAAAAAGATTCCCTCCTTTTTTGGTCAAATGCTGTTGCCCTGCCCACCAAAGAACTACTCGCTAAAAGTAAATCTACCCAAAAGCCTTTTCTCGAAAAATTATCCAATGGCTACTTCGTTGTTCAACGACATCCATTGCCTCATTCGGCGAATGATTATCGATATGCTATTTCGCTAATTCCTATAAAAAACGCCTATAAAGAAAGTCTTCCTCATCTAGAATCCGCTTTTAGATTTCCAAACTCTATGGAAATCCCCCAAGAAATAGACGTTACTACCGAGCCATCACCCTTCACTATCACTTCGTTGGATAATCAAGCACTATTCTACCTACAAAAAAAAGGGACCGTTACTGACAAATATTTACTACGGTGGTTAATGTTCTGTTACCTTGTGGCTTTCGTTTTTTTAGCACTGGTCATTAATACGGTTACCAAGAAAATTATGCAGCACGGTCAAACATGGATGGGGCCCGCTTTTCTGCTCGTAACCGTTTTTGGCTTGCGCAAAATCAGTTTACCTTGGTCCCAAAAATTCGAATCGTTTCAAGTATTTTCCCGTTCGTTCGACAATCCCCATATTTCTGTTGGTGATTTACTCATCAATATTGTTTTACTGTTATGGGTGGTCATCTTTGTCCATAGAGAAGCTAAGGATAAGACTTTCTCCGCCGATTTTCCCAATCGAACTCGCTTCTTTCTAACCGCCATGAATTACTTATCTGTCATACTAGCTTTACTTTTGCTAATTAGTGTAATGAAAAGTCTAGTACTAAACTCGGGGATTGATTTCGATTTTAAGAACGTTTTCAGCCTAGACCAATACAGTGTGATTGCGGTTTTTGGTATCGTATTACTACTCTTTACTCAGTTCGTTTTTAGTTATCGAATGATGATGACCATTCATCAGTTGAACTTACCTCTGACCAAACGACTTGCGGCTTTCGCCAGTGCCACGCTACTGGCCTTTCCCGTTATTCTTTTTATCAATTTACAAATACCTTTAGGCTTAACCGTGATAGTGGCATTTGCCTACGTTGCTACTTATGACTATTTCATGAGGATTTCAGACCCCGGTTTGCTTTGGCTGTCGGGGTGGGTTATCTTTTTTGCGATTTTTTCGGCGGGTCTCCTCTACCTCTACAATGCAGAAAAAGAAGAAAACAACGAGATAATCATTGCGCAGGAGTTGGCTAAGGAAAGAGATACGTTAGCCGAAATAGACCTAGTTCAATTTAAACTGCGGGTGGACTCCTCTTTACGTGCAAAGACGTTCGTAGATAGTGACTATTTGGTCTCTGAAGAAGCTAAATTATTGTTTGCTACTTTAGATTTCGAGCAGAACTATCTCTATTCCACCTACGATTACGAAGTGTACATTTACGATGAGTACGGTACCGCAAAGAACAAAAATGCGGGGGAGGTGGACTTGGCTACTTGGCAAAAAAAGTTGACCAATGCTCAAGCGCTTACCAATCAAACGAATCTCTTTTTTCAAAAAGACTCTCTGGATAAATACACTTATATCTTTTTCAAAAAGTTTCCCAATTTGGTCCGTGGCACCCAAGCCCCCCAACTATTTTTTGAATTTAAAAAATCGGGGCGCTTTCAACCCACCGTTTACAAAAAAGTACTTTCAAGAGTAGCGTACAGAGGTCTAAAAAACTTAAAAAAATACAATTATGCTATCATCAAAAATGGCCGTTCTATTTACGAACAAGGCCTAGACCCAAACGAACCCACTTTTGAAAAAATGCCTGCCATTGGAAAACATGCGAGGCAATCCCAAAAAGAACTAGATTACTTCATATACCGCTCGGCCGACAACGACTATGTTCTGCTGAGCAAGCCACAAAATAGCTTTTTTTACCCCCTTTCTATTTTCTCGTTTATTTTTGGTGTACTCTGTATTTTAATTGTTTTCATTGCGCTCGTCAATTCGAAAATATCTATCCTACCCGATAATCTGAATTTTAAATTCTGGAATCGGCCCTCTTTAAAAAACAGAATTCAATTCTCCACTATTTTACTGACCCTCTTTTCTTTTTTAATCATCGGAATCGTCTCCGTATTTTTATTAACGGAATCGTACCTAGAGTACAATAGTAGCCGTCTTCAACGGAAAGTATCGGGCACGAGAAGTAATGCCGAACAGTACCTACGACAATCGGACGATTCTCTGAGTTTATTGAAAAACTTTGTAAAAGACTTGGCCGCCGCCGAACGGATTGACTTCAATCTTTTCGATTTGGATGGCACTTTGCTCCAATCCTCCGAACCCGATATTTTTCAACAGGGCCTCACGGCACCAAAGATGAATGCCTATGCTTTTGAACATTTTAAAGACAAGGACAAATCCGAAGTATTAGCCATCGATAACCAACGAATCGGCGACCAAATCTACACTTACGCCTTTGTTCCACTGCACAACTCAAAGAACCAAAAAGTAGCGTACATTGGAGTGCCTTACGCCAATCAAGAGCGAACGCTCAACGATGATGTGCTCAACTTCATGGGCTATTTGTTAAATGTCTATGTGTTTATGCTCATTCTTGCCGGGGGAATTTCTGTGTACGTTGCGGGTACTATTACTAAACCCATCACCGTCATCGGTGACAACCTCAAAGCACTCAAACTAGGAAAAACCAACAAGCCATTGGAGTGGCGAACCAACGATGAAATAGGCGCCTTGGTAACGGAGTATAATTTGATGATTTTGAAATTGGAGCACAGTGCCAATCTATTAGCCCGTTCGGAACGAGAAGGCGCTTGGCGCGAAATGGCCAAACAAGTGGCGCACGAAATCAAGAATCCGCTAACGCCCATGAAACTCAGTATTCAATATCTGCAACACGCTTTTTCCTCCAATCCCAAACAAATTGAACCGCTGCTCAAGCGGGTTTCCAACACCTTGATTGAACAAATTGATAGTTTGGCGCAAATTGCCAACGAATTTTCTAACTTTGCCAAGATGCCAAGGGCGAACAACCGACAAATTATTTTAAATGATTTGGTCGCCACCGCCTACGACCTTTTTAAAGAAAGTAAAAACACAAAGATTCAACTGAGTCTTCCCGACGAAGATTTCTACGTTTTTGCCGATAAAAATCATTTGACTCGGGTCTTGAACAACATGATTAAAAATGCGATTGAGGCTATTCCCGATACCCGACAAGGAAAAATTGATGTCTCGCTCTCCAAAAGAGACCAAATAGCGGTCATCAAAGTTCAAGACAACGGCGTTGGTATTCCAGAAGATATGCAAAAACGGGTTTTCGTACCTAACTTTACGACCAAAAATTCGGGAACGGGACTTGGTTTGGCCATCTCCAAAAATATTATCGAATCCGTTAGCGGTAAAATTTACTTCGAAACCGAAAAGGATGTCGGAACTACTTTTTTTGTAGAGTTGCCGCTTGAAGATATGGTGTTGGAGAATAAATAGGGTGATAAGGGAATAAGAGGATAAGGTGATAGGGTTAATGAGGTGTATAAGGTTAATGGGGTCAATGAGGTGTATAAGGTTAATGGGGTTCATCAGGCAGTTCCTGATGAAGCTTATCAACCCGATTAACCTCATTAACCCGATTAACCTCTCTACCTTTCCACCTCTCTACCTACAAATTAAAAAATATGAAAAAGATAAACAGAAAAGACTTTTTAAAGAAATCGGTCATTGGGACAGCAGCACTAACAACCGTGGCGGCCGCTTGCAACTCGGAAACAACTGCTACGGACGGCGCTCCCGCCATTTCTTCGGGTAAGAAATATCGCTGGAACATGGTGACTACTTGGCCCCCTAACTATCCCATCATCGGAGAAGGTGTCCAGATGATGGCCGATTGGATAGAAACCATGTCGGGAGGTCGTTTAAAAATTAAAGTGTACGGCGGTGGCGAGCTGATACCCGCACTAGAGGCCTTCGATGCCGTCAGCGGCGGTACGGCCGAGATGGGACACGGAAGTGCCTACTATTGGGCGGGGAAAGCGCCCGCAGCGCAGTTTTTCGCCAGCGTCCCTTTCGGTATGAATGCCCAACAGATGAATGCGTGGCTATTGAGCGGTGGTGGTCTAGAGTTATGGCGAGAACTTTACGCTCAGTATAATTTAGTACCCTTTCCATGTGGGAATACAGGCGTCCAAATGGGCGGTTGGTTCAACAAAGAAATCAACTCCGTGGCGGATTTGGAAGGATTAAAAATGCGGATTCCGGGCTTTGGTGGAAAAGTTTTTGGAAAAGCGGATGGTGCGCCCGTCTTGGCGGCGGGAAGTGAGCTTTACACCAATTTGGAAAGAGGCGTCATCGACGCTACGGAGTGGATTGGTCCCTTCCACGATTACAAGATGGGTTTCCAAGACATCGCCAAATATTACTACGCACCAGGCTGGCACGAACCAGGGACGGCGCTAGAACTTTTTGTCAATAAATCCCAATTCGAAGCCTTACCCGCAGATTTGCAAATGATAATCGAAACGGCGTCGTTGCGCCTCAACAGTTGGATATTCGCGGAGACCGAAGCACAGAATAGTTTGTTTTTAGAAAAATTAGTGCAAGAAGAAAACGTAGAAGTACGCTACTTTCCCGAAGAAGTGCTAGAAGCTTTGCGAGGATACACCGACGAAATCATTGCAGACATCACTGCCCAAGACCCGTTCGCTAAAAAAGTGTACGATTCTTTCGATAGCTTTAGAAATCGGGCAAAAAGCTGGGCGGCGGTGACGGAGAAGGTGTTTTACAATCAGTTGCAGAAGTAGGGACTGGTTATTTGTTATTCGTTATTTGTTATTCGTTATTCGTTATTCGTTATTCGTTTAGCAACGGGGAAAAGCCATCAACTAAAAAAGGATAAACTGCTATCTTGCAATTTATCCTTTTTCGTTTCGGCCATTGACCAAACGTACTGGGCAGAAAAATAATCAGCAATTTACCAATCAATTATCGCCCCAACGACTTAATGCGCTTACCCGCCTCAATAATTTTATTCACCATTTCTACGTCGGGCAAATAAATTTCTTGCTCCTCGGTGGCCTCTTCACCTGCGTAAATACTCGATTTAACAGAAGAGGTCTGCGAATCCATATTATTGAGATAAAAATAGGCAGTAATGCTTGTGAAAGTCAGAAAAACGAGCGGAATCAGTCGGGTTTTCAATTTTTTCATAAAGCGATGGATGTGATTTGAGGTGTACGGATGATTTATGTTAGTAAAGATACGTTAAATGTTCCTTAATACTGTCTTTTATTCGACCATTTTGGTAAAAAACGGGATGATTTGTACATATATAAAGATGAATTGAAAGAGGAAAAAGTTGCACGAAAGAGTAAAAAAATGTTTTTTCTAATATCCTTTTTACAAATGGCTATTTCCGCTTCCCTTCTCCTAACTCAAATGGATGTTGCTATTGGATTTTATACCCCCCTTCTTTTTCAAAAAAAAATCGACCGCTACGCGGGTTAAAGCGAAAAGGGTAAAAGTATAAAAGGAATCGAGGGTTAGTACTGGGATAGCGAAAACCAATATTATTGAATCGGTTGAACGAATGGAACCTGAAGCAGTATGCCGCACGGCAGTTGAAATGGTTGTTGATCCAAGACCCGCCACGAACCACGCGGATGTTTTCTTTTTTCTTGTCAATATCTATCCACGCCGAACCATCTTTTGGAGCGCCTTCGTAGTTATCGTGCCAAGTGTCGGCGCACCATTCCTGAACATTACTTGCGTCACGGGATGTTGACCCATTTCAAAATCGTGGTCAAACGTTACGGGATGAGCAGGTTTTGCATCATCGTAGCCACTAGCATCATCTCCCATCAAAAAATGTCCTTTTTCGACGGTTATCATCTCAAAAGAGATGCCGTTAGCTTGATAGGTAGTAGTGGGTATGTCGGCAATTGATATCATGTTAGGCTAAAGGTAAAGAGAAAGTCTTACATTGGGGCGTTATAGGGTTATATTTCGCTAGGTTTACTTTAAATTCATTTTGGAAGACTATCTTTGCTCATAAATTTTATTCTAAGCTAGTTCAGTGGTTCCAGCACTTCGAGTGCTG
>JBCCQK010000428.1:0-7621 GCA_039024375.1 Bacteroidota bacterium | reverse complement strand
GTCAGATTTCATCCCCTTTTTGAGGTTGTTTTCATAGAATTTTGTTGAAAATAGGAAGGCCTACTCCCGTCTTCATTATGAATCAACACCCCTTCAAAATGACAAAATTCGTTTCAAAAGCCGACCGAGTTACTTCTTCTCAAAAGATTTTCTTCTTGCCAGTTCTTAGTTTTATTTTTCTAATAATAGCGCCATGTCTTAGTTTCGGTAGGGCTGATACCATTCCTCCCTATCCGAGTAGTCCGCTAAGGGATTTAATTTGTGGTGACGAAAATGGAAAGATGACGTGGATTATCGACGAACCACCACAAACAGAAAAAAACTATTCGGTCGAAATGGCAGATTATGATACGTATAATGACATTGACCCCGATGCTACTAATCGAGTTATCTTGGGAGTGTTAAGTCTTGCTGAGCCGCCTGCGCTGGAGATAATCATTGCAAAAGATGATTATTTTGTGCACCAAGAAAATCTAATCCAACCTTTCGATGTTAGTACGCTACAATCGTTTGGTATGGCGACGGTATGGTGGATGAAGGGTTTGCTGATACGGATAATGACGGCGTATGTGATGTCGTCGATGAATGTCCCAACAATCCACAGCTAAGCAAACAAAACGCTTGCGGCTGTCAAGAGCCAGATTCTATTTTGGTGAGTAATGATACGGCGCTGCTGATTTTTGCGCCAACCATTTTGGTTGATGCAGTCCTATTGGGTGATAAACAAACGGAGTTACAGGCCACGGAGTCTGTCACGTTACAAGCGCCGTTTTCGTTTACGCCCACAGGTGAAGGTAATCTAAGTGTGTCAATAGATACGGTTGCCCCTATTTTAACGGATACTCATTTAGTAATCGTCGCCGACACCAATGTTATTTGCAAAGGGGAACAAGTAAAACTGAGTGCTAGGGGAAACTTTGACGATTTTGAATGGAATTACGGTGGCGTAAATCCCGAAATTCTAGTAACGCCCACACAGCCAAGAACCTACGAAGTCGTCGCTTCCACCAATTCGGGCTGTCAACGCAGGGCAACGTTAGCACTTCAATTGGATGATTCGGGCAATTGCCCCACTTGTTTGGGCACCGCCAATCAGTTGAGACCAAATTTATGCAATACGGCTACCCAATCCCTACGGTTTGAACAAACCCATTACGAGTATTATGAAATTGTAGCCGACGGAAATATCACCGACCTACACCCATTCGACTTGATGGAAGGACAACAAAAAATCGAGCGACAACGGATTGAGCAATACTACAATCCCACTGATAAGTTTACGCAAGTGATTAGCTATTTGAATCCCGAAGAAATGGTGGACAGTTGGATGGACCAACCCGCAACGATGGTGATGGACATGGATGGAACCACCCTCTACGGTTGTGATGGGACCATGATGAATAGCATTCCTTACGAAGCAGAAAACAAGACTTTCTTAGATGATTTTTACAGCCAAGCGGATATAGACATCGTTCGAGAAGATACTTTTACCATTATCAACGATTCCATGCGGCAGGTTTTGGTCAATCAGGGTTATACATTGACGAACACTGCCAATGGGTTTACATTGACCAACGACAGCGTTGAAGTCAGCTACGACACACTGGCGAATATTATTTCGCTCCAACAATACGATGCTACCAACTTACTAATTAACGAATCCCATCAACAATGGGCCGCCGTTAATGGCATTACCTACTTAGCTACGCAAATAGAAAAACAGTATAAAATACTCCGAAACGGTACCTGTGTTCGAGTCGTGCGGGCGAAGGAAGTGCGTGCCTTTGAGCCTAATTTTTGTCAGCTAATGACGGTACGAAACACCGAACGTCCGCCTGTTGAAAAACGCTTCACTACATCTAATAATTTTTCCGTATTTCCAAATCCAACTTCGGATATACTGCAATTTGAGATGCCACCTACTGTTCGAGGGCAATTAGTGGAAGTACTGATTTTGAACACTTTGGGGCAGGCGGTTTTAGCAACTTCTTTAAAAGACAACGTGGAAGCCCGTATTTCGGTCGCCAATTTAGCCAAGGGCACTTATCTTATTCGATTAGAAACAGCCGACGAGTTTTATACCACCAAGTTTGTTAAGCAATAGGTTTTATTCGGTAAACGGTGTACTGCAGACGGTTCACGGTTTACTACACAAAAAATTCAGCATAAAAACTAGACTTTATTCCAAACGGGTTTAGTGGTTCCAGCACTTCGAGTACTGGAACCACTTTCCTTACGAAAAATTTCAGAATAAGTACTACTAAAAAAGCATCCTAACAATGAAATATATTTATAGCCTTCTATTACTATTTATCTTGTCGGTAACTCCTTCGAAAGCGCAAAACGAATGCGAAACGCTAGACCGTATTCCGCTGCCGGTAGCCATTGAACGTATTATGAATTTACCCAGAATAGCCCCACCGCCCGATGACCAAGGAGTAGAGCCCAATCACATCGACCGCATTGTTTTCTGGATTCACGGATTGGGCGGCACGGAGCAATCTTGGGCGCCCGCGGCCAATGCTTCCGTCAATCCTAGTACGGGCATTTCGGATTATCCCGCAAGGAAAATTATTAGTTCTTTGCCCGACTATACGGGCGCACAAAACGTTAATTTGGACGCCGCCGCTAGAAAAGTGCAAGAGCAACTGAACACAACGACCAACACCGTCGAAGCGAGTCCCGACACACCGCCCGATTACGAGCGCAGAAATAATTTTATTATCACCCACAGCCAAGGCGGATTGGTTTCTCGGTGGTTGGACATGATTTACGAAAATGAAAATCCCGTGGATAAAACCTTTGGGGGAATTGTTACATTTGGTACGTCGCACGGTGGAGCGGCCATTCTGGATAATGAACAACTGGTCTTTGACTTGGGGGCCGATTTGTGCAAAGCGATTGGGGAACCCGCCGTTTTGGAAGTGTTGGACGGTACCCCGATTTTAAATATCTTCTTAGCGGGCGAAACCATTAGTAACTTTGTGAATAATACCTGCGACTTTTTGGGGAACAATGGTTTGCCACTATTACTAGCTGGGCAAAATCAAAATATCACGAACGATTACCATCCAGGGGCAGCAGCTTTGACGACTTTGAAAAATCACGACGAAAACGATAATGGCGTCCTCAACAAAGTGGCCTTTTATGGAGTAGAACAAGAACCCGTTATTTGGCGGCTGCTCAATGGACTATTCAATAAACCAGAAGAAGAACCCGCTTTCGGAGCAAACGACGACGGGAATATCCAAGATTGGGCCATTGAGGAACAACAAAAAGCCCGCATGAAAGCCAGCGAATGGAGTTTGATTGCCCGAAAAAGAGGAAAAAACGCAGAGCGGCTTTGTGTACTTCCTTTCTTTATTCCCAATCCTGTTAGTGTTGCTGCTTGTTTGCTACAACGCAACCGCTATAACGATGCCGTGCAGCTACAGGAAAGTTGGCGCAATGCGCTACAATTTTGGCTATCGGCCAATGACAAGTATAAAATAGCCATTGGTGCCCTAACATTCGAGGAAAAGATAGTCCAAAATTGTGACTGTACGGGAGCGATTACGGGCGGTGGAACGTATCAATACACGATACCTGGCCCTTGCCCCGAAGGCTTAACGAGTTGTCAAACGGTCAATGTTTTGCAACGCATTCCCAACGATGAACCTTCGGACGGAGTAGTAACGGTGTCCTCGGCGACGGATTATCCGAATGCGAAGATTGGACTAGAGATGACAGGCAGTAATCATCAGCAGATGCGGA
The DNA here is from genome assembly GCA_039024375.1 of Bacteroidota bacterium. GTDB lineage: Bacteria > Bacteroidota > Bacteroidia > Chitinophagales > Saprospiraceae > JAFMDF01. The sequence goes on along the minus strand of JBCCQK010000428.1, from coordinate 3,868 downwards.
ATGATGAGAATACTAAAAGGCGGTTAAGGGAATTATGGGAGGGAGAACATGGAGACTTTTTCTCTACTAAAATAAAGCAATGACTTTTTTTCGATATATGATTATTATTATATTTATTATCAATCTATTGCTTCTTCAGAGTTGTGAAAAACAGGAAATCATTGCACCAGCAATAGATGAGCCAAGCAATCCAAGTAATCTTAAAGTAATTTGGCAAAAACCTTTGGGACTAAATGATACGTTGCTACATTTATCAACTGGACCTATAGTTCATAATGATAAAATAGTGATAGGTGCAGGGGGAGGAAACAGAGAAATTCTTCAATTTAGAAATAAAGTAGGCGGAGATTTTTTATTTCTATGGGATGATTGGGTGCGCCCTAGTTTCTTTAACTTCATCCAACCCAAGCGGATATTAAACGGTAATGTATTCGCAAATTCATCTACTCAAGCCTATCTAGTAGATTTTAATAGTGGCCAAACTTTGTGGCATTCATCCGTTGAGTATGGTGATGTAGAAACCAATGTGGTGTGGGGAAACGCTTATCACGGAGTAAAAGAAAAGTCTAATTTGACCCACGATTTTAGTTTTTTAACGGAAATCGACGGTCAAACTGGGCAAAGAGATACGCTATTGACCATTGTCAAGCAAAATAGTTACGAGACCTCTATTCAGCCCGCTTCGGGCTGGATTAACGAAAAAGGCGACAGTCTATTGATTTTTCTGGTCAGAAAGCTGGATTTTGGCGGTACATTGGACGAAGCATTAGATGCATACGCATACAATATGACTGCCGATAGTATAGAATGGCGATTAACCGACTTTGACCCTGAAGGTTCGTCGAAAGTAGGGCCTCCCCTAATCGAAGATAATTTAATCTTTTTTGCGGGACAACGTACTTTTTATTGTTTGAATGCCAAAGACGGTTCGCTAGTTTGGAAAAGGCGTTTCGAGGACGATACGGGGGTATTTACCGAAGACTTATTCTCATCGGCATTCATCAAGATTGACGATAAACTTATCATTAGCCCTTCCAATGAAAATACGTACTGTTTCGATGCTTACACGGGCGAAGAAATCTGGAAAGAAACGGATAGTGCTTCTTCGCCCCAAAACATGGTGCATTACGATGGGGTTGTTTACTGTGCGAGTCGAGGCCGAGGGCGGCTATTTGCTTTTGATGTAGAAACGGGCAAACATTTTTGGCGAGAACATCCACCCAATCATGCTTTGGATGACCGTGCATCTTTCACTAATCGGATTGACTTAGACCCCGAAACGGGCTATATCTATTTGGATGATGGATTTTTTGTGATGTGTATTGAGCCTTATGAAAGGTAGGTTATTTACGATACTGCGCTAATTCTTCCTTCAAAGCAGCAATTTCGGTAGCTAAATTTAGCATCGGATAATTCTATTGTCCCGATTTTTTACTTTATCTTTGGTAAAACTCAACTAGACACTTCTAAACTTTCCGAAAAACGATGAAGCTGCAAACACGTATTTTCGAAGCCATCTTACCTACGTTTCCCAAAAAACGGGACGCCGTTGTACATTTGGCCAGCCTGCTTAATTTACAGCAAAATGCCATTTATCGGAAATTGAGGGGAGATTCCTTACTAACACCCGACGAAATAACGTTAATTGTTCAACACTTTAAAATTTCTTTGGACACTATCTTACACGAAAAATCGGACGTTGTACTATTCTCGCTACCCTCTTTATCAAATGCCCCCAAAAACTTTTCAGACTACCTCTACGGCTTGGTGAAAAATATGGAGCATTTGGCGACGACCAACGGCCATATCCACTACGCAGCGGCCGAATTGCCCCTTTTCCACTACTGCTTTTTTCCCGAAATCATCGCTTTCAAATTATATACTTGGGGACGAACCACTTGGAAAATGCCCTATTTACAAGACCGCCCTTTCGATTTATCTTTATTGTCACCGACGGATTACGACGCCATCGAAGCCTTATTGACGCACTATTTGAACGTTGAAAGTACCGAATTATGGAACCTCAACGTTTTGGACAACACGCTCAACCAAATTGAGTATTGCATCATTAGTGGGCAAATAGCCGACCCTAAAATTGGGTTAGTCCTTTGCGATAAGTTGCTGCTTTTAGTGGAACATCTGCAAAAAATGGCAAAATGGGGTAAAAAATTTCCTTTTGACGCTAGGGCTATGGAGCGAAGAACGGACTTCAATCTGTTCCACAACGAAATGATTTTCACGGGAAATAGTATCATCGTCACCAACGACTTGGGCAAGGCCGTTTACAGTACATTCGATAATCCTAACTATATCAAAGCGACTCAACAACGGGCAGTAGCAGTAATGGAGCATTGGTTTGAGAGTATTTTGCAAACAGCGCAACCGATTAGCAAACATTCCGAAAAAATACGTCGCCAATACTTTCGGACATTAGTAACCAAAGTAGAACAAACCAAGTCGGCGATACAGCAAGAACCAATAAAAGTAGCCTAGTAGAATAGAAGAACCCAACCATATGGGCAGTTCATGTATGGTCAAGATAGAGTTGAGCCGAAAAACTAATGAGTTGCTTCTCAGTGATAAAGGTAAAGAGGTGTTTACCTTCTCTACACAATACACTTACAGAATACTGTAAAGTGTAAATTGCCCCTTACTTAGGAAACCCCACGACCTACTTGGAATGAAACCTAAAGCACAACCTGTAAAGAATCCTGTCATCCTGTATTATCCTGTAACCACTACCACCTTCCCAATCGTCTTTCCCGTCTGAAACAGTTTCACGGCCTCCACCAGGTTCGCAAAGTCAAAAACGTGGCCCACGTGCGGCTTGCCAATGTCCAAATCTTTCAATTCGGCAATCAGTTGGTGCATCAATGGCGTGCGTTCGTATAAGTAAATAAGATTGAAGCCTAAGATACCCTTATTGATTTCACTCATAGACTGCGGGTCAATCATCGGGCGAGTTAGGTGCTCCCAAAGCACTTTAAGGTAGTTAGGGCGGCTTCCTGGCGAAGCGTAACGGGCTGCACCGTAGAAGATTGTTCGACCTTCGGGTGCTAACATTTCGTAGGCCGTTTTGAAAAAGGAACCACCGATACATTCCATGACCAAGTTCAGTTCTCGGCCGCCTAACGCTTGCGTTAAGTCCTTTTTGAAAGTCGGTTTATTACGGACAATCACTTGGTCGTAGCCTTCTTTTTTAACAAAATCGACTTTTTGCGACCCACCGACGGTACCAATAGTGTAAGCGCCGTATTTTTTAGCAATTCTATTGGCCAAAATGCCAACCCCGCCCGCTGCGCTGTGTATTAATATAGTGTAACCTTGTCGAATAGCACCTAAATTTTTGAGACCATAGTAAGCCGTCAGCACTTGTACTAAATAAGCGGCCCCCTCTTCGAACGACCAACTGTCGGGTAACGGCAAAATATGGCCTTCGTCCATATTTAAGTGAGAAGTGTAACCGCCAAAACGAGTAACGCCCATAATCTTGTCGCCCACTTGGTAGGTTTTAGCATCGGGCCCCACTTTGACAACTTCGCCCGCATACTCTAAACCGGGCGTGAAGACGCCTTTGGGAGTCGCACTGTACAAACCAAACATGGCAAAAATATCGGCGAAATTAAGTCCAATCGCTTTCACAGCAATGGTGACCTCGTCTCCTTTGGGGTCGGGCAAATTGGAAGTGACTAATTTTAAATTGGCGATGCTGCCCGCTTTGAGTTGGTAGGCCTGTTTTTGCATAATGCGTTGAAGTTGTCTTTATTTTTGATAAAAAGGCAAAGGTAGAAAGTCGAGGGAAATAATTTAAAAATGGTTGCTAGATAAGTTACGGAAAGGTTTTTATTAAAATATAGTTCTTTAAAAT
>JBCCQK010000427.1:0-7625 GCA_039024375.1 Bacteroidota bacterium | reverse complement strand
GGGAGAACTTTTTGATAGCCGAGTTCAAAAAGAAAGTTGCCTACGAATCAGTCGGTGGGCAAATAAAGTTTTGGCGTAGTAAATCAGATTCAGAAATTGATTTAATTGTCGAAAATGGACCAACGCTCGACTCCTACGAAATAAAGTACAATTCCAGGAAAAAAGTCAAATTCGCTCCCTCTTTTGTAGAACGATACCAACCTGCTACCAAAGCAGTTATCCATCGAGAAAATTTCTTTCAATTTTTGTAATTAACCCAAGTTGCAGACTGTAAGCAGGCGATACTTTGCCAGTATCTCCTGCTTTTAAGAGAGCAGTATCTCCTGCTTTTCAAGCGCCTAAAAGAAAGAGATGCTGACAAAGCATCGCTTTCTAATCGTTTCAATAAATTAGTAAGGTTAGTCATTTGAAGAAAATCGAATCCTAAATTCCGTGCGTTGAGGTTCCACTGTCCGCAGCGAAAAAACAAATTCGTGATTGCGCAGAATATCTCGTATCAACGTTAAGCCAATCCCCTGGCCCGTTTTTTTGGTACTAAAAAAAGCAGTGAACAACTGAGATTCGATGTCTTTCGGAATTCCTCGACCACTGTCTCTGACCACTAAGGTTTTATTTTCAGTATCAAGCACATATTCAACTTTCCCATTTTTATCAATAGCTTCGATAGCATTTTTAGTGATGTTGACCAATACTTGTTCCATTTGCGGAACATCCATACGTACCCAAAAAGGTTGGTCAGTTTTAGTGAAAATTAGTTGGATGTGCCGTTGCCCCGCTTGAGCATGAAATAAAACCAAAACGGACTGAATCAATTGGTTCAAGTCGTACTGCTCAAAATTGGGTTCAGGCAAGCGGATAACATCGGCAAAATTGCGCATAAAGTAATTCAATCGGTCGTTGCGCTCAATAGCTACCGTTAACGCATTTTCATAGTCGGATTGGTCCGCTTCGTTGAGTTGTTTTTTGTAATTCAGTACGGATTCCAAAATGGAGTTAATCGCCCCAATGGAATTATTTACCTCATGCGCCATCATACGAATGACCTTACCGTAGGCTTTTTTCTCGGCAGCTAGAATTTCTACTGTCAATTCTTCTAACGTGATAAAATGGTGATGGAAGCCTCTATCAACAAAATGTGCTTTTTGGCATTTAAACGTTTGGACGCCGTTGGGTCGAACCGTTTTAGACTCGCCCGTTTTCAGTGCTTGCAATATGGGCATAATTGGATGATTCAAAGCAGTTAAGGGTTGGCCTTGCCAGCTTTTTTCTTCCAAATCTAGCAGCGATTGCGCTTTGGGATTGATGCTCGATATATTTTCGTCAAAATCTAAAATCACAATACCAACGGGCGAGGTCTGAATCAATTTATCCAAAAAGAAATGTTGTTCTTGTTGCTTGATACCCTCCGACCGCAATTGGTCAATCATTTGATTATAGGTACCGACCAATTGGTCCATTTCGGCGTTCCCCGTTTTCAAAAACTTGACATTAAAGTCTCGGTCTTTAATCGCCTCTGTTCCCGCCGTGATGGTTTGAATCGGGGCAATTAGCGAACGATATAGCCGAATGGATAACAAAATAGAGCCTAGAATAAAAAATTCGGAAATGATGAACCAAATTTTGTTGTCTTGGAAAATGAGGAAGGAGAGGACAAGGAGGGTCAAGTGAACAATGACGACAAAGAGGATATATTGGGTGCGGATTTTCATCTTTTTGTATTGCTATATTGTTATATTGTTTTATTGTTACCCAGATAGACGTTGACTATACAGCAATACAACAATATAGCCATACAACAATATAACCATCACTCAACGTAGTTGATACTATATTTTTCTAATCTTCGGTACAAAGCACTTCTCGTGATTCCTAAAGTTTTCGCCACTTTTGAAATTTTGCCCGAATGAAAATCCATCGCTTTTTTTATCATCGTCACCTCCATTTCCTCTAGCGTCATCGTACCAACGGCGGGCAAGTCTTTGGCGCTACTTTTCCGAGGAGAGGCGACCGCTTGCCGTTGAAAATCGGCGACCGTCAACGTATCCGAAGCAGTGACCAAGACAGTGCGTTCGACGAGGTTTTTGAGCTGACGAATATTTCCTTTGAGTGGTAATTCTTTCAACCAGTTCAATGCTTTTTTGGCAACCGTCAAATTGGGTCGATTGTAGAGTTCCTTCAAATTATTGACAAAGAAATTAACCAACAGTGGGATATCCGATTTGCGTTCTCGAAGGGCGGGGAGTCGAACGGTAATCAAGTTGATTCTATAAAAAAGGTCTTCTCGGAATTTGTCTTCACTGACTAATTGCTCTAGGTTTTTATTCGTAGCGCAAACGACCCGCACGTCCACTTTTTTGGTACGACTGCTGCCCAGAACTTCGAAAGTTTTGTCTTGCAAAACCCGCAGTAATTTTACTTGGTTGCTCATCTCCATGTCCCCAATCTCATCCAAAAAAATACTGCCTTGATTGGCCATTTCGAAACGCCCCATACGGTCAAATCGAGCGTCGGTAAACGCACCTCTTTTGTGGCCAAATAATTCACTTTCGAACAGCGTGGCGGGAATTCCTCCTAAATTTACTTTTACAAACGGTTGTTGGCGACGCAAACTGTTCTGATGAACGGCTTCCGCAATTAATTCCTTTCCCGTTCCACTTTCGCCCATAATTAACACGGTAGCGTTGGTGGGCCCAATACGGCCGATGGTTTCTAAGATGTTTAAAAAAGCGGGGTCTTCACCCACAATCTGGTCAAAATTGTACTGCTTATCGAGTTTTTTTCTGCTCAAGGACTGCTTTGGAGACTGTTGAAGTTGCAGAGTAGTCCGAATAGCTTGCATTAAATTATCATTGCGCCACGGCTTGGCAATGAAATCTTTTGCTCCCAGTTTGATGCCCTCGACTGCCAATGCAATAGTCGCCCAACCCGTGATTAAAATAACGGGAATGGCCGCATTTATCGCTTTTATTTTTTGTAATAATGCTAGTCCTTCTTCGCCCGACGTTTGAATCGAAAAATTCATATCCAACAACACTAATTCGGGCGTATGCTCCTCGATAAGCTGCAACGCTGCCTCGGGCGTATAGACGCTTTTGGATTTGAATCCTTCCTGTTTGAGCAATAAGGCAAGGGAAGTTTGCACGGCTTGGTCATCGTCGATGATTAGAATCATGTTAGTAATTTTCTTTCAAAAAGCATAGCAGTATGTTTGATTTACGGGGTAATTTTAAGCATTTATCTACACAAATCAGGGGTAATCTACCCTCAACTACATTTATGAATACAAATCCTTATCTTTGTTACAAAAAGAAAACGACACCAATGAGTGGACTTCCGACCAAAAAAATACCTGCTACCTACGCCGAATTTGTAAAATTCATGGATTTGCCAACGTCCGAAGGAGAAACCCTGTCCTTTCCAGCATCGTGGGAAACGTATTTGGATTTGTTGGAAACGGTCGATTTTACCATCGAATTCCACGAAAACACGATTTATGCTATGAGTATCGCTTCTGACCCACACGAAATTATTACTTCCAATATTATCACTCGACTCAACTTATTGCTGGAAGACGAACCAGATATGGCCGTTAGAAGTAGTAACCGACATATTTACATCAAAAAATATCAAAAAGATTATGCTCCCGATGCCCACGTAGTAAAAGGTGAACCCGTTATGCACACGCTTCGAAAAGGTTTAGACGCAAACACCAATCCTTGGCTAATCGTAGAGGTTCTTTCCCCAAGTACCGAAAAAAAAGACTGGTCTATAAAATTACCGTTTTACAAAAAGATTCCTAGCCTCAAACATATTCTATACATCAAACAAAACGAGCCGTTTGTCTCCGTTTTTAATCGCAAAGGCAAAACCAACAAATGGGAAAATACCGATTATGATGACTTATCCGATTTCGTCGTTTTGAATAAACAATTCAAAATTTCGATGAAAAAAATCTACAAAAAAGTACTTCTACAAAACACCTAATAAAAATGTAAAATTTAAAATTACAAATCCAAAATCTAAAAGTATTGACAATCAATAAGTTAAAATTTTTGAAATGGTAAATTTATTTTTATCACTTTTCCTAAACTAGGACAGAATTAACAAAACCTCTTTAGACAGGATTACATGATTTACATGATTTTCATTATTAAAAATTCACATCCTGTTAATCCTGAAAAATCCTGTCAAAAAAACTTACAACAATCTTGTCCTCGTACTCACTTGACCAACTCTCCAAACGTCCGCCGAAATTGCCCATTAAATATAGCACCCCGATGCGACTCATTGTTTAAAGTAACCAACGTCACTTTTTCGGGGTATTCGTTCGCTAATTGCTCTCCGTGGGCAAAAGGAATCACTCTATCATTCGTTCCGTGAAAAATCGTGACGGGGCAGTTCACCTTTGCTAAATGCGCTTCGTTGTCCAAAGGGTATTTCACAAACAGATTCGGTATATAAATCGGAATGTACCGCTTTTTTAACTCGTAAAAACTCAAATACGGCGCTAGTAGCATCAACTGTTGCGGTGAATTATTAGCGGCCAAATAAGACGCCATGCCACTGCCTAACGAATAGCCAACGATGACGATTTGGTTCTCTCGATAGCTTTTTTTCAAATAGTCATAGACTTTTTGTACGTCGGCGTACAGTTGTCCTTGAGAATGGATTTTTCCATCGCTTTTGCCGTAGCCTCGATAATCGACCATTAAAATATCGTAGCCCCTATTCGCCATATTGCGGGCTTGGTGCTGGCAACGCCGATTCGACCCTCGATTGCCGTGTAGGTACAAAATCACCCCTTTGGCGTTGGGTTCCCGCATCCATAAGGCATTCAAAAAAACGCCTTCGTCCACTTCAATTTCAACTTCGTTCGTTTTGCTGAAAATGAAATCTTCGGATAGCTTCGTTGGATTGAAAATGAGTTTGTCTTGGGCAAACCATAGGCCGACGCACAATAAAGCGTATAAAAATAACAGCGTTTTGGCGATTCCTTTTAAAGTCTTCATGGAGAACAGGATAACAAGATTTTACAGGATGACGGGATTTTACGGGTCTTGCAGTTTATACTTTGACTCGTAGGTCGTTGTCCATATTTTAGGTGAGTTCTCAAAAGATACGTTGGAGGGAGATTCCTTTAGGGAATCTTTCTCCTTTATCGACTAAAAGATGAAGATTCTCTGAAAGAATCTCCCTCTCTCGCTCCCGTTTTTGAGAATCTACTATTGTAATGTAAAATCAAAAATACCCATTTTCCATTCTAATGCCTAGTAGAATTTCACAATAGAGATTATTCTTCAGTAAAAAATAGCGTTTATACTAATTTAAGGTAAAAATTGGACTTTTTATTCTAAAATTTGTTGTATTGTTATATGGCTATATTGTTGAAATACAGTTATTTAAGATAAAATCACAAGTTCCATTAACAATATAGCAATTTAACCATTAAACAGTATATCTCTTAATCGGCGTGCAACGCCACCGCAGGGTGAATTTTTGACGCTTGCCAACTCGGATAGAACGCACAAATTATGACTAAGAAATAGATAATTGCGACGGCCGAAAGAATGGCTTTTACATAAACCGCATTAGCCAAGCCAAAGACGCCCAAAATCGGAAATTGCACCGCAAAAAAGCAACCGAGTAGCAAGGCAAAAGTGGCAATAACCACCACTTCGCCCACGAACTGCCCCGTAATAGACGCCTGTGTAGCACCCATTGCCCGACGCGTTCCAATCTCGCCTTTGCGTTGATTGATGTTGGACCAGAGGATACCGAACAGTCCAAGGATGACATTAAAGATTAGAAAGCCACAGACAATCAACATAATGATACCAGGAACAAAAATTACATTATTAACTGCTTTACGTTTATCGGTCAGTCGCTCAATTTCCACTTGATAGCCTTTGGCAATACCCGCAACGGTTCTAGCCAATTGCCCTTCAAACTCGGCGTCAGTGCCTGTTTTTACTCGAACTAAAAGCGATTCCATCCGATTAGCGGGAGTAATAAAACAGCTTTCAACGCTTTGAAAATCGCTTAACAGTCGAAATTGGTTCATAACGCCAACCACTTTTCTGGATTTCCCATACTCAGGTATCAGTATCTGCCCAACGGCTTTTCCATCACCAAATAATTCGTCCCTAAGTCGCTGATTAATGATAATAGGCTCATACTTTTCGTTGCCTATTTGGTTATCAAACCACGCTCCTTCTGCTAACGGAATTTGGAAAACTTCTTGATAATTGGCGTCGCCCATTACGTATCTCGACCAGACTTCGGTATCGCCGTTGGTCAAACTTTGCGAATTTCGAGAACCACCATACGGAATTGAATTTTCGGCTACCGTCGCGGACACTACTTCGTCGAAAGACTCCACGCTAGTCAAAATATTTTCCCTTTGTTGGTTCAGATACCCCGGCTCAGCATTGGCATTTTCGAACCAAATGACCCACACGTTTTCTACGTTGAACCCCGACGGCCGAACGTAGTTGGTGTATTCGTAAATAATAAAACTCATGACGGCGAACAGCACTAGAAAAGAACAAAATATTTCGACAATCAATAAGCTATGATTGCGCTTGCTGTTCCACATTAATTTGAATAATTGTTGTATCATTGGAAATGATTGTTTTATTGTTTTTTTAAAATTTCTTACCACACTTTATTCGTCCAGTCTTTTTGCAGTTCCACTCGAAATCGCTCTGTCCACTCGTCCGATATTTCGTCGGCTAACTTTGCGTAATAAGGCAATGCTATATGAGCCTCGTCAATATCTTCTCCGAGATACTGGCCAATTCTTTTGATGGTTCCTGTATAATCTCGAATAAAATCTTCATAGACAATCGTCAACGCAGCAGCTTTCCCTTCTTCCAAAAATGCTTGAATCTTACTTTCTCGAATCGTCGTTTCCGTCAACAAGTGTTTGATGGCATTGAAGTCATATTTATTCGAAATAGCAGCGTCATTGACTTTGGCCAATCCTCCAATTTCTCGGTGCCACTCGTTAGTCATAATGGCTTTCCACCACGAAACGGCTTGTCGGACTTTATTTCGTCGAGTCAGAAAGATGTGCTTGCACGCTGGAAAAACTGTTTCCCAGACGGCGAAATTGGTCGTCAAATTGGAGGCAGCTTGGGCAACGGGAAACAACTTCAATTCATTGATGATGGGGTCGTTATTTTTTTGTGGTGCGTTCAATTTAATGCCGAAGACCCCATTTGGGCTTGACCCCATTTCATAAACTTTCGCTTGCAATTGCGCATAATCTACTGCTTTGTGCTTGGTCAGCAATTTTTCAGCGGGCCCGATGGTAAACAATTCGGCGGGCTTCCCCAAGACATTAGTCATTTCTAGGGCTTTGCACAAAAGCGTACTTCCATTTCGCTGACTGAACCAAAGTGCGTAAAATTTTGTGGGTTGCATATTCTTTTTTTCAAGTTCTCCGCATTTCCTGTCTGCCGACAGCAAGCATACGGAGCTATTTAAGTTTAATCACTTTCCATACGGACACGCCTGTGCGTGATTTTTTATCTCTGCAAAGTGTCAACAATCCTTATTTAATAAGGAATAGTGAAAGAATAAATTTACCATTTCAAAATTTTAACTTTCTGATTGTCAATACT
>JBCCQK010000426.1:0-7638 GCA_039024375.1 Bacteroidota bacterium | reverse complement strand
GTACCTTATAAATTTGTGACAAAAAAATACACCGTTTGCTCCAAATTACGATTTGTAATTCTACCTTAATCTTTTTTACGGATATATTATTTCCATTAGAAATTTTAAAAAATTAAAACCTTGCCAAATTATCAACGGAACTTATCGTATATACACTGTTAAAATTGATGTTTGCAATTTCCTTTTTTGTGAAGTCGATTACCAATTTATTTTTTGTTGTTTGGTCCTGTAGGCTGTCGAATTAAAAGTTGATAGAACAATTCATGCTAGAAACCACGTAAAATAGAAAAGCGGTATTGAGGCTTCTCAATACCGCTTTTTGCTTAGTCTAATTTATCTATTGACTTTTGCAGACTATCAACTGTGTACACTCTACACTGTTTACTGCTTACCAACTAACTTCAACCCTAAATCAAACTCGTCGTAAATTGTCTTGTCCCCCAAATTGTCGAAGAAGCTTCCAGAACCGTATCTGACGTTGAAATCTGAACGGTCAATCGTAATATCGGCAGTTGCTACGGGTACTCCCGAAGAGGCGTCAACGTTAGCGTTGAATTTAATTTCTTTTGTCGTTTCTTTGATGGTCAAATCTCCGGTTACTTTGTATTCGCCCGCTTTACCTCTCGAAGCAACTTTAGTGATAACAAACTTAGCCGTCGGATAAGTGGCTACGCCGAAGAAGTCGTCTGATTTTAAATGTCCTACCAATTTGTCCGCATATTCACCCGTTAAATCGGTGCACGTAATAGAGGTCATATCAATTTCGAAGCTACCACCCTTTAGTACGTTGTCTTCGTAAACAAAATTTCCATCTTTTACTACGATGGTACCAGCGTGTTCCCCCGTTACTTTGTACCCTTTCCAAGTAATTTCACTAGCATTCGTGTCAACGGATACCGTAACAGCTTCTGTGAAGGCAAATCCTACAAAAGCTAGTAAAGACAAAGCAAAAAATGATTTTACATAATTCATAATTACAATTTTTAATTAGTGTTATAACATTGATTTATTTAAAAATATAGCTGTAAACATTCGTGCTTACAGCCTTTTTATATTATCAAAAAGTTTACTTGAGCAATAATAATAGTTAACGTAGCTATCCTCTCAACTTATCCAAAAGTGCGCTAAGCGTCTCAGCTTCTTCCTCTGACAACGCTGCAACAATTTGGTCGCCAGCGTCCATGTAAGATTGCATTTCCTCCAGTAGCCGCTCGCCTTTTTCACTTAGCGTAACATCCACTAGTCGCTTGTCTGAGGTACAAACATTACGAGTCACGAGCCCCATTTTATACATTCGTTCGACCATTCGGGACGCATCGGACATTTTATCTAGTAGTCGTTCTCTTATGACCGACGTTGTGATTGGTCCATCCGCCCCCTTCAATATTCTTAGGACATTATATTGTTTCATCGTCACGCCGTGAGGCTTCAAGTATTGTCGCAATTGGTCGGTTACCCAATTGTGTGTATATATTAAATTGACGATGGTTTTTTGATACGCATTCCTAAATGGCCGTTTCTGTTGTATGGCGTCTTCTATTTTCATTAGCTAGATAGTAACGATGTTATAACATCAGTGTTTAAACTTTAGTTTTGGATAAGGGCATATTTTTTTAAGAAAATTTAAATAGTGACTTCTTGCCCTAATTTAGGGATGTCCACCGCATCGAATCCCTTATCACGTAGAAACACCTTAAATTTCTCTTGCGTTGGCTTTTCACCATGGACTAAAAACAATTTTTTGAGTCCCTTTTTCTGATTATCCAAAAATTGAACAATTTCGTTTCGGTCGGCGTGTGCCGAAAAAGAGTCCATTATTTCGACAGCAGCCCGTACAGGTTTCACCTCACCGTACAACTTTATTTCTTCAATCCCATTTTTCAGCATTCCCCCAGGGGTATTGGGAGAACAGTAGCCAACAATCAAAAAAGTATTCTTTTTATTATCAACGCTATTAGCCAAATGGTGGCGAACTCTACCCGCATTCATCATTCCCGAAGAACTGATAATAATACACGGTTCGTGAGAATGGTTGAGTTGCTTGGATAGGGCAACATCCTTGATGTAAGTAAGTTCATTAAACCCAAAAGGATTGTCGTCTAAAAGCATATATTCGTGCAAGTCGTTGTCGTAACACTCGGGGTGTGCCCCGAACACAGTCGTTGCATTGACGGCTAAAGGGCTATCGACATAAACGGGAATTTTAGGTAACAGTCCTGCCGTTTCCATTTGGTCTAGCATGTAAACAATTTCTTGCGTTCGGCCGATGCTAAACGCAGGAATGATAAGCTTCCCTCTTTTCTCTAAACAAGTTTCTTTGATAATCCGCAAAAACTTATCCTCTTCCCCAGGTTTAGTTTCGTGGTCCTTGTCGCCATAAGTTGATTCACAAATCATATAGTCCACTTCGGGCATTGGCAGCGGGTCTCGTAGAATGGGGCGGTCGGGGCGTCCAATATCTCCCGAGAATCCAAGTATTGTTTTTTTGCCACTCTTCTCGGTAATCCGAAGGGTTACGCTAGCACTTCCCAAGATATGCCCCGCATCTCTAAAAAAAACCTCTACTTCGTCGCTAATTCTAAACCATTTTTCGTAGCCGTAGCTGACAAATTGTTTCATAGCCTCCGATGCATTGTGGCTAGTGTAAAGTGGCTTCCGAAATTTCTTCTTACTATTTTTCTTCTTTTTTAGTTTTCTATTATAATATTCGGCATCTCTTTCCTGTATTTTGGCACTGTCCAATAGCATAATAGAACACAAGCTGCGAGTAGCGTGGGTACTGTGAATACAGCCTTTAAAGCCGTCTTTCACCAATTTGGGAATACGGCCACTGTGGTCGATATGAGCATGAGATAGTATCATACAATCAACATTAGCTGGATTAAAGTACCAGTTTTCGTTGAAGTTGCTCATTTCTTTATTTCTTCCTTGATAAAGTCCACAGTCGAGTAGCACTTGATAGCCACTGTCCAGAGTAATCAAATGGGAACTTCCCGTTACTTCTTGTGCTGCGCCGCAAAATTTGATGGTCATAATAGGTAGAGATGTTTAGTTCTCATAGTTATACTAGCAACTCCATAAAAAAAGTGATTTTCGCTTTTCAGACGTAATTAGAAACACTTGGAAATAAGATGGAAATATTTCTATCTATTTCTCTGCTCCAACCTATTTCCGTTTTTCCAAAATCACGATTTTATATAATCTAAAGTAGCAATTGACCGGTGAAGATAGTAAATTAGCGGGAGACAAAAAAAATGAGTTAGCAGCAAAACGCAACTAACTCATTTAACAGTTGAGGCTACCGACTTTCCGAGTTACTATACTAGTCACGAGGCAACTAGTACCTAATCACTAAACTAGCCCAAATTCATTTTATTGAACACGTCCATTACCGCCGTTACGTGGTCGGCAGAATTATTCAGTAGTTCCATCTCAGACTCGTTCAATTGGAGTTCTAATACTTTTTCAATTCCGTTGGCACCTAGCTTCACAGGAACCCCCAAGAACATATCGTCCAATCCGTATTCACCGTTTAATTTAGCGCAGCAAGGGAAAATACGGTTTTCATTTTTTAGAATTGCTTCGACCATTTGGGCAGCAGCAGCCCCCGGTGCGTACCAAGCAGAAGTCCCCATTAGTTTCACCAATTCTCCACCTCCTTTCTTTGTTCTCTCTACAATGGCATCTAGCTTATCGCTATCAATCATTTCCGTAACTGGAATCCCCGCTACGGTAGTATATCTTGGTAGAGGAACCATTGTGTCTCCGTGCCCACCCATCAGAACGGCTTGTAAGTCTTTAGGAGAGACTTCCAATTCGGTTGCCAAAAATGCACGGTATCGAGCAGTATCCAGAATGCCTGCCATTCCGAAAACGCGCTTGTCGCTTAAACCAGAGGCCTTATGCGCAGCGTAGGTCATGACATCCAAAGGATTGGAAACGATGATGATGATTGGATTTTCAGAATGTTGCATGATTGACTTCGTAACGGAAGTGACAATTTTTGCATTGGTAGAAATCAAATCATCTCTACTCATCCCCGGGCGACGTGGAATACCCGCGGTGATAACGACAATATCAGAATTAGCGGTGTCTGCGTAATCTTCTGTTCCTTTCAGACTAGTGCTGTAGTAATCAATGGGGGCTTGTTGCCAGCTATCTAAAGCCTTACCACGAGCCATATCTCCTTTGATATCTAATAAAACAACTTCTTTAACAATGTCTTTGTGCGCTAAAACGTTAGCCACGGTTGCTCCCACATTTCCTGCTCCCACAACGGTTACTTTACTCATAATTATCAGTGTTTTTAAAATTGGTGGACACTACGGTCGTTCACCTACGATGAAATTTATTGGTTAAAATTGGTTCTTTTATAAAAGGCTACAAAAATAAGGATATTTGAGTTGGGATAAAATGCTAGGGAAAATGTAAAATTTAAAATTGCAAATTTAAAGGACTATCGGTCCACGGTTGACGGTAAACGGTTCACGGTCTAACAGAATAAATTGAAAACCAAATAATTGTAACTAATTAATTTTCCGTTGCTTACAATCGTATATGTGTAGCTATTTAAAATCTAAAAATTTTGACAATCAAAATATTAGAATTTAAGACTGTGCAATTAACTTCTACCGCCTGCCTCAAGTAGCAAGCTGAAAGTTTTTAGATAAAAAAATCCTCGTACCGTCACCGATACGAGGATTCTTTATTCAGCTAACTGAAAAATAGTTAGCAGTTAAGTTTGTAAATAATCGACAGCCTCTCAGATAAAGCAAATAGTTTGAAATCAACACTTTTGCTTAACTAATCACTAGTCAACTAGTCACCAATTTAGTAACTCACGCCCAACGCCTTCATGGTTTCAACGTTCAAGTTACCAATTGGCAATCCATTATCTTTTTGGAATTTAACTAAAGCCGCCTTCGTCTTTGTACCAATGATGTTATCGATTGGACCTGGGTCGTAACCTCGGTCTCTCAATGCTCTTTGGATTTGACGGTTTAGTTCCGAAGTAACTTTGTAGTTACAGACTACTTCTCTCCACTCGGTGAATCCACCTTTCTTTACCAATCTACGCTTAGTAACGGTAGTATATTCAGCGGGAATTTCGATTTCTCTAGTGGTCGCAGCCGCTTTCAAAACTCGCTTTGTGGAAGTAGCGTATTCTGCTGGAATGGCTTCTTCTCTAGTAGAAGCAGGTGCAGATACAACCTGCTTAGTCACAGTGGTGTATTCAGCAGGAATAACTTCTTCTCTAGTAGTGGCGGGCGTTTTAATGACCCGCTTCGTTACGGTCTTATACTTAGCAGGAATGACTTCTTCTTTCACCATAGCGGGCGTCTTGATGACTCGCTTCGTTACTGTTTCGTATTCTGCGGGAATAACTTCTTCTCTAGTTGTAGCAGGGGCTTTCAATACTCGCTTGGTTACCGTTTTGTATTCCGCAGGAATAATTTCCTCTTTAGTAGCAGCAGGCGTCTTTACGACCTTCATAGAAACGGTTTTGTACTCAGCAGGCACCTCAACGGTTTTGATGCAGTCTTCACCACTATCGGTGTAGCCAGCAGCACATCCTTTTCTAACGCGCTTGGTCACCGTTTTATACTCAGCGGGCACTTCCACCAAACACCAAACCAAACAATCGTTAGGGTCGGCTGACAAACAGTTCTTATCCGCTTTACGCTTTACCCACTTGGTAGAAGCGGGAGAAGTTTCAATTCTCTCCGTTACCGTTTCGTACTCGGCAGGTACTCGCTCGATTCGAGTAGAAGCTTCTTTGGAAACAACCTGTTCGGTTTTCGTTTCGTAGGTAGCGGGAACGGGAATCATTTTTTTGGATTCTGCTTTCACTAAAACTCTTTCGGTTACGGTCTCGTATTGGGCAGGTACTGCAACTAGTCGCTTGGATGCTTCTTTGACTAGTACTTGTTCGGTTACTGTTTCGTAAGTAGCTGGTACAACGACCATTTTCTTAGACTCCTCGGACACTAATACCTGCTCGGTCTTTGTTTCGTACTCTGCGGGAACATAAATGAGCTTCTTAGAGGCTTCTTTGACTAAAACTCGTTCTGTCTGAGTTTCGAATTTTGCAGGAACCGCAACCACTCGGCTAGCAGCTGCCGTCTTTTCCATTTGTTCTGTTACAGTCTCATATTGAGCAGGAACGATTTCCACTCTTTTGGAAGCCGCTTTCGTTTCGATTTGCTCTGTTACGGTTTCGTACTCGTCACCAATCAAACACTTGGCATAGCACTTTCCTGGTTCTTTCGCAACCGGGTCCGTATCGCTAGGTTGTGCTGATAACGTTAAAAAACCTAGCATGAATACAGTAGTAAGTAGAAAACTTAATTTTTTCATGATTTGAAATGCTAGTTTTGTTAAAAAAAAAGAAAGTTTATAGGTATTTAAATTTTACGACATTGATTATCAAGTAATTAATCCAATAGATTGCAAATTTAGAATATATTTTTTGGATAGCACAGATAATACTTAGTAATGTTCTTACTTATCAATCCAAAATCACTAATTGCTGACATTGGGGTAATGGTCCCGTTTTTGAATAGCACTAAAATTTCTTCTTTCGAAATAGTGTACACATTATTCGATTCTTGACCAATGATAATTAACTGTTCGGCTGATTGCTGGCTGATGGGAAATTTTCTAACGACCTTCTGACGCACTTTTTCTAAATAGTCACTCGTGAAAGGAGTATTACTAAATTCTAATTTGAATAAAGTGCGGTTCAACAATGATTTTGACAGAAAAGAAAGCTGAAAATCCGCAATTGTGGAGAAGCTTTTTAGAGCAGAGTAGATGTCGTAATCATCTAACCGCGCAAAATTTTCTAGTAGCTCTCTCTGTTCTTTCTTGGAAAATGGTTTGTTAGGACAATTATAAAGAAAATATGCTAAGTTTTTAGGAATACATAACTTTTTTTTCTCATTAGCTAGCTGTTTTGCTCTTTTCAACACTTTCACCAACATTTGTTCGGCAGAAACGACCGTTTTATGTAGATAAACCTGCCAATACATGAGTCTTCGAGCCATCAAAAATTTCTCAATAGAATAAATGCCTTTATATTCTACAACTAAGTTTTCATCTTTCACCGACAGCATCTTAATAATTCGGTCATAGCCAATAACCCCTTCGTAAACACCTGTAAAAAAGCTATCTCGATTCAAATAATCCATTCTATCCATATCCAACTGGCCAGAGACTAGCTGGTGCAAGAACTTCTTGGGGTACTCGTCCTTAAAAATTTGAATTGCTAAAGTTAGTTTTCCCTTGAATTGCTTGTTCAGCTCTTGCATAAACAACAGCGAAAGTTCTTCGTGGTGTATATTAACAAGGGTGTGTTCCAACACGTGAGAGAACGGCCCATGCCCAATATCGTGCAGTAGAATAGCAATGCAAACCGCTTTTGCTTCTTTGTTAGAAATGTCCACCCCTTTTGACCGAAGTACCTCGATTGCCTGCGTCATCAAATGCATAGCACCCAAGGCGTGATGAAATCGAGTATGCAGCGCACCAGGATAAACATAATCCGTCAAACCTAACTGTTTGATTCTACGCAGTCGCTGGAAATACGGGTGTTCAATTAAGTCAAATATGATGTTATAATGTATATTAACAAAACCG
>JBCCQK010000425.1:0-7668 GCA_039024375.1 Bacteroidota bacterium | reverse complement strand
GGTGACTACTTTTAGTAGTGACCGTAACCACCGTAGTCAAAACATCTCCATATTGCAGCCATAATTAATAATTAACGAAAAAAATTAGTTATGGTTAATCAAGATTTAGTCCTAGTATCACAAGAAAATTTAAGGCTCACAATTATTGACTGTGTAAATGCTTGCCTAAAAACGCACGAATCAAAAAAGGTAGTAAATGAGCCTATCCAAAATTTAAGCCCTCAAAAGTACGGCAACGCCAAAGTGTGCGGCATTCGTTATGGAGTCCATGCTAACACTATCAGAAATTGGAGCAAGGCGGGTTACTTCTCTGGTCTTTTAGTTGATGGTGTAAAGCTATTTGAGTTTGCCGCTATTGACGCCTTTTTAAAGACTAAAGCCGTTTAGGTTTTCCTCAATGAGCCACGTAAAGACCAAGTATGCCGCCGACCCCTATATGATACTGTGGACGGCAGAGCATCTACCCAACAAAAAATCCTTTTTCATTTCTGACTTAGATTTAATCATTCGGGACGCTCGAAATGATAAGGAACACATTATGCTAATTGAGATTAAACGCTACATGGGGAAAGTGGCTGTGTGCCAACAAAGCACCTTTGATGTTCTTCACAAGCTGATTAATGCGGGGCTACACGCCTTGAAGAACCAAGTTAGGTGTAAAAATGGCATTTCCCACAAGATTAAATACCACGGATTCCATTTACTGCAATTTGAGCGGTCGTCTTTTGAGGATGGCAAAGTGTACTTTGATGGGAAAGAAGTTTCAGAACAACAATTAATTAACGTCCTTTCATTTAAAAGAACTAAGGCAAAAAAATAGCCTATGGTTTCAGAATCATAGGCTACCGAACGAAGTTAAAACCGTTGTCGAAGGTCGAAAATCCATTATAAACCTTAGCGAGTTAATTAATAGATTTACTCGACAAAGATAATTGTTTCCTACTTCTTTTGCTTGCCTAAGCAGATGATTTACGAGTAATGGCTTCATCGGATGGGATAAAAATAAGCTGTGATATAACGGATAAAGCCGAACGGGAACGCATACTTGGTGCCGACATATTCGATTTTGATGGTAAATGGCAGCGCAAGTCAGGCGAAATTAAAGAGACCTATTTTCGGGCTTATCATCGGGGTTTGGTGCTTATCATCAAAAAGGCAAAAGAACCACCCAAAGACAGGCAAGGACAGCATAAATGGCAACCATCGGATAAATGGCGGCTAACGGTCGAGGGTTCGATACATAACTATTTTCACGGCTCGAACCATACGAATTTTACCTTTAAAAACTGTTGTGATGCCTTCGACCAATTGGCAGATAGTTTGGGCATTGCTTTGGAGCGATTCAAAATACACTACTTGGAATTTGGCGTAAACGTCAGAGTCGAGTTACCACCATCCAAATATTACGATGATTTTATATTGTATCAAAGTCAACCTTTTGAGGGCATTAATTACGCTCCTCTTAGTGAAAAGACATTAAGAGGAAGGCAGTGCCAAAATTCAAATATAATAATTAAGGTTTACGACAAAGGACACCAAAAAGGATTGGATTATCACCTACTTAGGTTTGAAATTAAAGCATTGAGGATGCGATACGTCCAACGAAAAACGGGAATCAATCGACCGTTTATACTGACTGACCTAAAAGACAAGGAAGTGTATTTAAAGCTGGGCAAAGCCTTGGTTAAAGTGCATAATGAAATTTTGAAGGTCAAAGAAGTTGATACGAATGGGTTAAATGAATCATCTACTAGGCTAATCGAAATGGGTAGGCACCCCACCTACTGGCTTGATTTGAAAAAGAACGAGGGTAGGAATAGGTATAAGGTAAGGTTAAGAAATTTTAAAGCTATCCAAAGAGAATTTGTTTTGAAACCGTGTAGGCAGGAGCAATTAGTTGAGGGGATTTGGACAACAGTTTTAAAGTTGTCAGAAAGTGAAAATATTGGGTCAAAAGTTCCAATGTCCACACCTTCCAAAGAAGATTTCAATAATGAAAATGGAAAGCAAAAAGTTCCAATGTCCACACCTTCCAAAGAAGATTCAGAGAATGGCCAAAAAGGGGCAAAAGTTCCATTGGGCAGACTAGGTTATACGTGGCCATTGGAACTTATACTGTTGCCACACGAAAAGGAGCGACACGAAAAAGGGCTTTGCATTATCTGTGGTACTGACATTTCTCATAAGAGGGCAGGGACTAAATATTGTTCAGTTAGATGTAAAAATAAAAAGACCAACTCCTACCATAACTGTCAACGAAAACTAAAGAAATTAATCAAGGAGATTGAGCAAGGTAATACGATAATCACAATGGAGTATTTGGCGAAGCATGAAGATTACATTATGGACCAGATAATGCAGTCAATCAAAAGCTATCGAGACAAGAAGGATTTAACCAAGGATGTTACCCAATACGATTTATTTAACCAACCGCCATTAACCAAGGAATAAATTGAGATTAGAAAATTACTCTTTGAACGCAATTCTATGACCTCGAAATTGACCGCCTATTTGAACTCAATTATCTGCTTAGTTAAGCGGTTTAGAACAGAATAAATATGAACAATCAAATACAACTTCTTTCGAGAACCATCTACAACGATACCGCAGAAAAGATATGGGCAAATTGGAGGAATAGAAATGATAGGTTCTTAGTAGAGTATGCCCATGAAAAGGATGGTAGGGAAATGAAGGATAGGAAAACCACCGATGATTTAATGAGATTCACGGAATACCTAATGTTTGAAGGCGTAAATTGGAAATGGATGAATGTCTATTTCAGATGGTACGACAAACAAATGAACTTACTATTCATCGGGCAAGTGTCCAGCTACTCAAAACGATACCGACCAAAACAAGCAGCCCCAACCAAAGGCGAAGTGAATAACACGTTGAGAAAATTGAGTTGGAAGGACGGAGTTGTTCAGGCCGTTGCCGCATATAAAGAATTGGTACTAAATCAGAATCAAAATATTTATTAACCTTTTAAATAAAATAATCATGCCTTACATACCACGCAAGCAAAAGAAACGAGCCTATCAACCGCCAAAGAGGAAGTTCCAAAGGAGACACGATGATTCCAAGTTCTATGCTACTCCACGTTGGAGAAAGACAAGGAAGGTTTACCTCAATCGACATCCGTTTTGCCAGATATGTCTATGGCAAAACAAAGTGAGCGAAGCCAAGGCGTTAGACCATTTGATTAGAGTACAGAGTGGAGGCGCAAAGTTTGACATACGCAATCTAATGGGGATGTGTGAACGGCACCACAATATTAAGTCGGGGAAAGAAACGCACAATCCTATCCTAATCGACTACACACGGAACGATGACGGTGATATGATACCGAAGAACAGGGAGGATATTATGAAGATATACGAGAAGGGAGGGGGGTGATAATCTCTATCTTTCTTGCTCGAATAAACGCCGCCTTAACGAAGTTTGTGTGAGACCTCAAATTTTCAATAGGGGGTGGTTGAAAGGGGGGGTGGGGGGTAAGTATATAAATAACAAAATTATTCATTCATAAAAATTTGATAATATGTCAGATGTAACCAAAACGGCTACTGAACAGCCGACCCAAAAAGTGACCAAAATCGGCTTCAATCTGTCCGAAACGGCACAAATTAAAGACCTTTTCGAGTCGGGTAACCTTGACCAAATAGACCAACTAGAGGTTGAACCGTTGAATATTGCTACCCAATACTACGACTTTGAGCAAAACAAGCCCGTTCGGTTCGCCTTTTTGGGAATCACCGAGCAACCGACCAATGGCGGGGAAATGTTGCCCGCCGTTGTCCTACTCGACAAGGAAAAGAATACCTACGTCAATATGGGAACCATCTTGGTCAACACCTTTGTCCAAAATCAAATCACCATCGGTAGTTTGGTAGAAATAAAGTGGATTGGGGTAAAGAAAACCCAACGGGGCAACTCCGTAAGAACATGGTCTATCAGACCCCTAAAAGTCAAGAAGCAATGAAAATAGTGATTCCCGAAAATATGCGGTTCAGAGGGATGGAAGGTTTTAATCTTCCCAACTTTGATGAAGTCGAACCCGTCCTTTCTGCTTATGCAAGGTGGAAGAAACAGAGGTTAGGGCGATACACAGCAAGCCAATTTGGAAAAATCAAGATTGCCAAAAGTGGTAAGAACAAAGGAGGATTGACCCAAACGGCTGAAACCTACCTAAGTGATATTGTAGCGGAGATAATGACAGGTCAGCCACAAGATAGTTTCAAGGCAAAGGCTTTACAGTGGGGCATTGAACACGAGCCATTAGCTATTAAAGCCTACGAAAAGGCAAAAGGCGTGAAGGTCAAAAAGGCAAAGTTTCGTCTTGTCCCCGGTCTTCGGCTCGGTGGCGGCACACCCGATGGTTTAATAGGAACAGAAGGCGTTCTTGAAATTAAGTGTCCATACGTTTCTACCAACCATGTAAAGACCGTTATTTCGAGACAAGTACCAGAGCAATATTACAGCCAAGTAGTAGGTCATTTGCTCACAACTGGTAGGCAGTACGTGGATTTTGTGTCATTCGATATTAGAAATAAATACGAACCATTGGTCATTATTCGAGTGGAGCGTAATGAAGATGAAATACAAGAATTATTGGAGCGATTACAATTATTTGATAAGGCGTTAAGGGCAGAAATGAAACGGCTGGGTATTAAGCGGGATGTAAAATTAAAGCCCGATTAGTACCGTAATTAGCGGGTATTACGCCTCTCACCTTTCCACGGCGATGTAGTTCACATCGTCAATTACAAAACTCAATACGGACGTAGATTAGGCTCAATCGACATCAATTGAACAGCCTAATCTATGTCCGCTAAAAAGAAAAATCATGTTGAAAATCTTTATAATCAGTGCATTGAATAAAGGTGAGCCATTCCAGTTTGAAATAGCCTTAGCCACTCATTTGGAGATTGTTGATACATTCCCCAAAGTCCAAGCCTACTATCTGTTTGATTGTCTCAATTACCAATTCAAGAAAAATATTGGTTGCTCGGATGTTGACCAGTTTTTTAAAGGAAGCAATTGGACAATTACGGAAATGCCCGAAATATGGAGGGATGTAGTGGGTTATGAGGGTTATTACAAGGTATCTAGCGAGGGTAGAATTAAAAGTTTAATTAGAAGATATAAAAGAAGTGAGCAACTAAAGAGTTTAGAGAATACAGTAAACGGATATTCCAAAGTTGATTTATGGAAAAATAAAATCAGAGTAGGATTGTATGTTCATAGATTAGTCGGGATTGCATTTTTGGCTAACACCGATTATACAATATGGATAAATCACCGCAATTCAATTAGGACTGATAATTCATTAAGTAATTTAGAGTGGGTTACACCAAAACAGAATGTAATACATGGTATTAAGTTTGGTAATGGCAATCAAAAAGGTAGTAAAAATCACAGTACTAAATTAACAGAGGAAAATGTGTTGGAAATTAGAGGATTGCTGAAAAATAAAGAAATGTCACAAAAGAAAATTGCTGAAATATTTGGTGTGTGTCAACAAGTTGTAAGCGAAATCAATTGTAGAAAAATTTGGAAACACGTAGCCTAATCATAAGCATTTACCAAAAATTCATTTTAAACCACGCAAAACAGCCATTTTAACAACTTTCTGCGCTTTGGTGAGATAGTACCCTACTAAATGGTAGAAAGTCGCTTAAAAATTTTTATTTTAAAATTATACGATTAAAACAAAAAGTAATCATGGCAAAAGCAATAAATATCGACCGACCAACTAAGCGGGATTTGAGATTGATAAAAGCCATTCAAAAAAAAGAAATGGAATCAACAAGATTTTGAAACGGCATTAAATACGGGTATGCTTTGGAATGATGATAAAAAGACATGGGTTTACTCAATTCCTCATCTGCAAAAATTAGCATTCGATATGCGAACCCCTAAAGCAATGACTGACAAATTGATTAACTTTCTAAAGCGGTGTAGGACATGACCCCTAAAGCAGATTGGACGGCAGATATTGAGCAATTAGAGCAATACTTTAGCAGCATTGAGTTACCCGAATCATTAGAATTAGCCCCTTTCGCTACCATTACCGATTTGCAGCGATTCGTTAAGGCGCATTTATCCACGGTCAGACGGCAGAACGGCAAACGTGTCTTTTTGCCCTATTTGGAGCGATTGGTTAGAGTAGCAGAGTTGTTGAAAAAGATGGATTCGTAAAAACAAGTATTCTTGGATTTATGAAGGTTGAGCCGAATACGGTATCACCGTGTACGGCTCGACCAACTACGGCAAAACAGGGTACTACAATGTAGAGTACAGGGTTAGAATGGACTTCGGTTAAAGGTGGCTCATTTAAACAATATGCGCACGTTGACCGCAACTGACCTATTAAAAAGGGCTGGCAAAGTTGGAAAAGTCAAACTCCATAAACCCACTATTTAGTGGATTTACCAACAAAAAAAAGACCTACCCCAATACAGGATAGGTCTTTCCCCGAAGCTGGGCAAAAGAGCCTAGTTACTTGTCTTTGATTTTGTCCAGAATAGATAGGGCAATATCTTTGGATTCGTCCAACTCTTTTCTAAATGCCGCCCTTTCCTTTTCGGTCATTGACTCAAAATCAACGTCTCGAAGGTCATAGAGCGTCTTTTTAATGGTCACCAAAACCTTATCTGTATCTACCTTTGGTTTAATCATCTTCGTATTTTTTTAATTGTTTGTCAAGATAATTCATTTCATCCAAAATTTCATCAATGTAGTGTTCTAAGCCTTTTTTGCCTAATCGTTCTAAAAAGTCATCGCTGTATAAATTGATTAAAGTTAGTTGCTGTTTTAATACTTCTTGTCGAAGTTCTATATCCCGTTTCGTCATGGGCTATTCGCTTTGGTTGGTCAGTTGGGATTCCACGGAATTACGATGTAGGAGGTCGCAAACATCAACCTGCAAAATATCGGCTATTTCGTTTAGCTTTTTTAATGATGGTTGAGAGCGATTAGAACAAAGAGAATTAACGGCATTTTTAGAAACCTCTAATTGGTCTGCCAACCAAGATTGGGAACGACCCTGATTTTTTAATACCTCTTTGATTCGATTTAGTTTTTCCATAAGTAATACAAGTTATTTATTCACAATAATAAATAAAAAACGTGTATAAAAGTGTTAAAGTTTTAAAGTAGTGAACAAAATACTTGTATAGTGAATAAAATACTTGTATTTTTGAAGCATAATAATTAACAAAGAAAAAGATACGACATGACAACTCAAATAAAAATTTCCAACTGCCAATTCAACATAACAGACAACAACGGTACATTTTCAATCGAGCGAATTAAGGAGAACGGAGCGAAGCAATACAAGCGAACATTTGCCACGATGGAAAAGGCGGTTACATACTGTAAGCGAATGTCTTATATAAGCGACTTGTACCAAGAAGTGAGAACATTGGTAAAGCATTTCAGCCAAGCCGCCTGTGCGTGGATGTGGAAGTCTGCCAAAAGAATGGTGAAGGAAGCTAGAGAGATTGTGCAATTCAATAGCAAGTTGAAGTGTATCACAGACTAACGGAGAATGGGACGATTTAATGGGCTGAATTTTCAGCCCACTATTTACTAACCACCATAAACGCCAAGGTATGAAAAAGACGATTAATAGAAAGGAGATAATGAAAACAGCACACGAACTGT
>JBCCQK010000424.1:0-7692 GCA_039024375.1 Bacteroidota bacterium | reverse complement strand
CGCACCGTTCGCATTGAACCTTATTTTTAACAAATGTGGTCGGTGCGCTGCACCTTTGAAGCATTTTGACCAACTTTCGATACAAATGTTACCGGTGCGATGCACCTTTTCATCTCTAAAAAGATGTGGGGTGTCAATAGACTTTAATAGTATCTCCTGCTTTTTTTTGCTCCTTAAAATGACAAAAAGCAGGCGGTGCTTTGCCAGCACCGCCTGCTACTAATAAAAAGAACCGACCAGCAGTTCCGTGACTGCTAATCGGTTCATAACACACACTTGTTAATTACCATTAATTCTTTCGGAGGCGCTTCTAAATAACACACCTTTGTTGTTATATTTTTTGGAAAAAGAATTAGATGGGTTTGGACAGTTTGTGAAATCTAAAATTCAAAATGAAAAAATTTAAATCAAAAAGTATTCACAATCAACAACTTACGTTTAAATAACGTGAAATTTTAAATTTTTAAGTAGCGCATATTCCTCATTAGCAACACATCCTTCCGAATTAAAATAGCTTTTAAAAAGTGTGGTAAGAAAGGCTACTTCCAGCAAAAAATCGCTGGAAGTAGCTGTTTCTTTGGCGGGTTCTCGATGCAGGTCGGGAGACCTGCGAATATTCGTATCAAGTCTGGAGACTTGATACATCGAAGTTAGGACCTCTCTGAGGTCAATCTTTGAAACCACTTTTTTATACGGTTCGAAGTATAGCTATCAGTCAACTATTACTTAATCAACCAATAATCAATTACTTCAGTAAAATCATCTTCTTCGTAGCAACGCTGTTATCCGTCGCCAACTGATAGTAAAAGATACCTTGTTCTTGGAAAGTCTGTCCGTCCAAAGTAATCTGATGGAAGCCTTTCGGGTAATTCCCTTCAATCGTTTTCACCACTTTACCCGACATATCTAAGATAGTCAAAGTGGTCGCCGAGGCGGTCGGTAACTCAAATCCAATGACCGTTTCGCCCGTGAAAGGATTCGGTACGTTTTGGAATAATTGGAGGCCATTTTCCACTGCGTTGTTGGTGACAAATCCTAAATCAACGTTGAGTAGGTCATCGGTAGCCGTGTAAGCCTCTGCTTTTGTAATGTCCGAACTGAGCGTTAATACTTCGCTTAACTGCAAGTTGGATTTCGCTTTGAAGACTAAGCTAAACAGCACCTCATCTTTCGCTTTGTCGGTGGCAGTGGCTTCGTTCCAACTCGTGGTAATGATGCCTCTTTGTACCATAGATAAGTTGAAGTTCTCAAAACCCGCATCTGGTCCAATTTTAATTTGCTCAAAAGCCATCGCATTGCCGTCAAAATTGAGTGTAAATTGATAGCCCTGAATATCTTTAAAATTACTTGCTCTGAACGGTACGGTAATGGTCTCGCCGACCGTTTTCACTTGTTCTGCTAGTTGAAAATGGAGCGATTGATTCGTCGTTCGACTTTCCGTTGACATAAATTGATTGGCTACTGCCGTGTTATTCAAATCCCCCACTTTGACCGCTACGAAGTCCAATTCCATCATATCGGAAGCCAATTTTTTGATTTCGTAGGCCTCGGGGAACTTTTCTTCGAAGGGATTTTCGGGGTTTCTAAACTCGTACGCCCCATCAATAAATCGCCAAGAGGTGTTATTAGGGAAGTCCGTTTTCATACCCAAAATCACTTGCCGCAATAGCACCATATCGTAAGCCGAAATCGCTCCCGAGCGGTTGATGTCTGCTGCAATCAATTTGTAAGGAGAATCCAATTTTCGCAATCCTAGAATATGTTTACTCAACAGAACGATGTCGAAGGTCGAAACGCCATTTCCGTAGTTCATATCCTTTTCGGGCGTAATCATGTAGTCGCCGTCCAAAGGAATTTCTTCGAAGTAGAAACTACCGTTCGTGCCCGTAATGGCCGATTCCATGTCATAACCACCGATACCAATAGAAACGGACTCGACCATTTCGCCGTTTTCGTTCTGAATGCGCCCCGCAATATTGGCCGTCGGACGGGCGAAAGAAATGGGGCAGTTGCTGCCGTACACTTCAACGGGATTGTGCGCGTATTCCACCACGCAGTTGGGTTTGCCAATTTCACGAACGAACACGTAAAGTTGAGAAGTATCTAGTCCTCCGAAGGGACTTTGCAACGCTTGGTAGGTTTTACCACTATCCAAACTGTACTCTAAATTGCTGCTACCAGTTGCTGTAATAATCACTGCGCCGTCGGAAGCCGAACAGGAAGAAGGTTCGTTGAAAAGTCGAACGGTGTCAATGGTTACACCCGCTGTGCAATCAAAACACTCTAAAATCACTGGATTGGTCGCAAAAGTGGCGCTACAAGCATCCGCCGAATCTCGTATCACAACGTTGTACATACCTGTGTCGAGGTTATTGAAGATGCCGCCGTTTTTCACGAAAGTAGTTCCCCCGTCAATACTGTATTCAATCGTCGTGGCCCCCGTTGCGGTCACCGTAATCGAACCCGTCGATTTGGCGCAAGAATCGGGATTGACCTTCGCTACGTTCGAAATGACTAGTCCTTTATTACAAGTCGCACAAGTCAGCGTCGCAACGGTATCTGCGGATTTACAAATGTCACCCGCTACCCGCACAAACAACGTGTAACTTAACGTATCCAAGCCATTGAAAACGTTACTCGTCTGGAAGGTAGCGCCGTTATCGTTGCTATATTCTAAATTGACCGCTCCCGATGCGAAGACCGTAATGCTACCATCCATGCGGCAACTCGTGGGATTGACGATGCGGAAAGAATCAATTTTTGCCGCCGTGGTACATCCGCCGTTGTGGTCTAAATAATCGGGCCAATTGTCACCATCTGTATCCGCATTATCATTACAAGTGGCAATATTTCCGTCCATGTTGACGCCTTCGTTAGCCGTCGGAATACCGTCGCCGTCGTCATCTGTATCTCGATAATCGGGAATTCCATCTTTGTCCGAATCATCGTTGGTGGGGTCACCGTCGCCGTTCGTATCTTCACATTTGGTACTCAAACCATCGCCGTCGTTATCGCAGAAGCCATTTTTATCCGAAATTAAGACACGCCTATCCGCTTCACCAACATTACCCGCTTTATCGACCACTCGCAACGTTAAGGTAATATATCCCACATCATTACAATCAAAAGCAACCGCCGTGGCGAAGGTGTCTAAGCCCGCTTTTTTAATCAAAATACTATCCAAACTACCGCAGTTGTCCGTACTTCCAGCATCCAAAGCGGAAGCATTCAACCAAGTACTTCCCAAAGAATCGACTAAATTGATGGTCAATTGTTGCGCTACCGCCAGAGGAATCGTGTTGTCCGCTACAGTGTAGGTCAACGTATCTCGCACTTCGTTGCCACAGCTATCGGCAATAATGTAAACGAAATCGTAGGTTCCAGCCGAAACGTTGGGGAAGAAATCGGTCGTATCATTGATGATTGTCTTAGTAGGTCCCAAAATTCTAAACGTTGTCCCGCTATTACAAGCATCTCTAACGTTCACGGGAAACGCAGGGCGAATATCGACCATACATTTATGGTGATTATTGTTCAAAATTTGGAAGTCACTCAAGCGAATCGTGTCGTACATTGGGGCTAACGTATCTCGAATGTCGATAATTTGCGTTGAAAGTCGACTACTTTGCCCATTGCCGATTCTACACCAATCCACTACGGACCATTCTCGAAAAATACGTTGCTTTCCTCGACAACCGAGTTGAATCGTATTATCATTGGTGTAAACGCCAAATTTACAGAACTGATTAATCGGTACGTTGATGGAATCTTTGTTGGGTCGAGCAATCCTCACGAAAGGTACGCCCGTAATGGCTTGGTCCACGTTGGCATCCGTACAATACAATGCACTGTCACCCTGCATACTATCGGGGAAAATGACTTGCTCCAACGTTGGTTTCAGCACGTAAATCAATTGTACGCAAGTGTCACTATTGCCACTGTCGTCAAACCCCACCCAACTTCTTCGGATTTCCTTAATCGTGTCGGCATCCATGCTATTACCACCACAAGCAGACAATGAAAGTTCTGCGTCCGCGTAAGTGTAGGTCAACGACGTATCACAATTATCCGTCCCCGTTGGAAAGCTACAAAGGTCCGTTGGTGTCGTCAGCATATTACAATATACCGAAACGGTATCACAAGTAATCGTCGGCGCCAGTTTATCTTCGACCGTTACTCTACCCCAACAGCTATTCGCATTTGGCCCAGGTGCTGTCACCATCACTTCAACCGTTTGATTCAAGTAAGTACAATCGACCGTATCTGTTCCCATTTTACTACCCGACAAGACCGTTACCGTATAGCCCGCATAGCTAGGTAGTAAATTTTCCAAAATCATTTCGGGCGTTATTTTCACAATACCGTCGATGTTTAAAGACACCTGAATGTTGCTATTACAGGCAATTGCCGAAGTGGGCGCATTGGCAAACTGCACACTACTAGTTAAAGAAGTGACAGCAACAGCATTATTAGCTGACTTGACGGCTTGATACGTAAAATTGAAGTTAGCCGATACAGTGTTGAGATTCAAAGTATTGGTTGTCAAATTCACCGTTGGTGCGGGTGTCGCTCCACCGTAATTAGCGGGAACAAATTCGTTGGTCCCTGGATTCGCCAATCCAGAGATAAAATAAGGATTTATCGTTGGCGTATAAGTCGTTGCCCGAAAGGGGACCATCAGAATACCGTTGGTATTATTCGTTACACCGTCGGAGGTACGCATTGTATTATTTAGTACGTCCAAAAATGTTCCATTAGGGTCCGAAATTAGGCCATTATTGACCAAAGCGCCCGCAGTTCCTGTACTCGTATTAAAGGTCGCCGTTGTCAGTAAAATCCCATTATTGTTGAAGGTGTTAGCTGGTGTTGTCACATTGACTGGTCCATCAACATCCATAATAACACAGTCGTTATCCGAGTTGAGGTTATTCTCGATTATTCCATCTTCGCCAGAAATACTTGTTGCTGCGGTGCGAATCGTTATTCTAGTCCCTTCATCGTCGGTGCGGAAAGTTCCACCATTTCGCAGGCCATTACCCGCAATACCACCTCCGCTAGTGCCAATATTTACTTGGGAACTTTCTTGGGAAATAAAAAATCCAGCCGTTTCTACGCCAAATCCTCGATTTTGAATTCCATCGATGCAAACGCTATCAATTGTAATCGTTCCTAAAGTGTCACCCGCCATATCAAAAGGGTCGCCATTGAAAACGCTCCCCGAGTTGTTGATACCGTTTCTGGTCACGCCGTAAATTCTCAATAGACCACCACCACGGGCAATGGTACTGTAATTTCTAAAGAAGGCACTCGCCAAAATTTCCAAACCATCGCCGCCAATTAAGCTTTTGTTGCCATTACCAATAGTGATGGTAGCGCCGTCGTTATCCAATTCTCCCCCCAAACGAATCGCACTAGAATCGGTTCGGTTAATTGTAATTTGGCTGCCATTCCGACTAAAAAAGTCGGTGCCCGTGGCAATGTCTATTCCGTACCGTGAAGTTCCATTAATGGCAATTTTCGAAGCATCCGTAGTGGACTCAGCACTGTTAATATTCAGAATACTCGTTCCCGTTTGCTGAATTCCCGACATTAATACATGCGTTTTATCACCATCGCCGATAGTCAAACAGGCATTATTCGAAATATCATAATTGGCATTGACCGTCATCGCATTTCCCGCAATAACGCCAACACCCGTTCCCGAACCCGTCAGTGGGCTATTGGTTCCTATCAAAATCGTATCACCATTACTAGCAAATGGGCGATTCATGACGATTCCACTTCCCGCTGTACTATCAATCACAATCGTTCCAAAACTGTTAAAAGTATCCATCGTTCCCGTATGCAAAATCCCGTCAAAATTTCTCACTCGACTGACGGTTATAATGGCCCCGTCGCTATTCGTAATCTGACCATTACTATTAAAAATACCGTAGTCGCTTACCTGAAAGATTCGAATGCTGTCATTGTTCAATAGGACTCCACCCGACGTATTGATACCATTATCAGCCGTGTTGGTAATAAAAATAGTTCCATTATTAATCACCGAATCCATCGTTACCATCCCGCTATTTCCTATTCTTTCCAGAAATAAAATACCGTTATCTTCTACCCTGGTTTTGGCCCCCGCCAATACCTGCAATCCATCCATTTGAACATCATAGATTTTTACGGAATCTCGAATGATAAAAAGAGAGTTAGGGTTCTTCTCTATCCCAACGTTCGCACTATTTTTGACGACTAGTTTTCCCCCTGTATCTACAACTAAAGAATCGTTCGAAATGACCCCTCTAAGGTTCATACCACCAACGTCCACCATTAGTCTCGTGCCATTGGGAATGATTAAACTTCCACCCGATGCAATCGTCAGTTGATTGGTCATAATAGAAGGCGGAATATTGCTCAAAGGACCTGGCGCACTAATTGTTAGATTCACTAAACTTCCACCAGGAACGCCCGCTGGCGACCAGTTGCCACCATCGCTCCAGTCGCGCGTGCCATTACCGTTCGTCCACGTCTGGGCATCTATATGCACTGAAAAGATAACCTGAGCTATTAAAAAAAGACCCATCAACCGCAACCAACGAGTCGGAATTTCCCCAAAAGGGTTCTTTAAATGTAGCCAAATCCTCGATAGGAAGTCGGCCAAATTTCGATTTACAAATGTGTGTTTCATAATAAAAATTTAATGGTAAAATTGAAAAAAACTACCCCTAGGGAGGCGTCTAAACAATTGACTATCAATTGTCCACGCCTACCTGTGTGGGATTAAAAGTGTATCTTTAGTTGCTTTACCAAAAATCTGTCGTAACCTAAAATTCTGAGTCACTACTATAATCCTTTTGGCAAATTGCTTTATTGTTTTATTGTTATATGGCTAGATGTCCTTTCAATCACAATGAGTAATGAATATCACTTTGGATTTCAATACACTAGCATTTCGTTCCTACTATTCATCATTCATCGTTTATCATTCATCGTTCTACTAGTAAAGAGGTAGATTCGGACGAAGAAAAAGACAAACCACTCCCATGCCCAGATAGTCTACATTATCTAGGTTCGGCCTATTCTCCGTCCAGAATCGCCCATTAAAAAACCACTTTGTTATTAGTTAAATAACACACTTATATTTTTAAGTTCTTTTTAACTGAGTTCTTACGCTAATGTAGCGAGAGGTGTATCTGATAAATTGAGGGTACAGAGGTCAGAGGTCAGACCACTTCATTGTCAGAAGTCAGACTTACGACGTTGACCGAACTAATACCATAATCGCTCGCTCTATTCGATACACTAAAAACTAATGCTATTGTTTGACTAAAGCTATTTCTTAAAAATGTAACCATTTATCCTTATTACTAAAACAGACTTAAAGCATGTGGAGTCGTCAATACTTGTGCTTGAAAAGTCAACGCTACGCTCGAAAAAGCTGTATGAACTCTCCATACGGACACGTCTGTGTATGCGCTTTGTGTACTTTATGGTCAAAAAAAAATACTAACTGGTCAAAAAAAATTAACTGGGATACATGAAGTGGAAGGATATTCCAAGAAGTGTTTTTCTAAAAAAGGATGCGGAAGATTAAATAAAAACTCGATTAACTTGATGTTCAGATAGGTTCAAGTTCTGTGCCAACAGCATTACATTAAAAATTATAAATATGTGTAAATCAACTAATTACATTGAAAAATTTTG
>JBCCQK010000423.1:0-7707 GCA_039024375.1 Bacteroidota bacterium | reverse complement strand
TCCGCATTCTCTGCTTCTAGTTGTGCTATTTTTTCGTCTTTTGTCACTACGCAAATTTAATCCTTTGGAATTGCTTATTTTTACTCTTTCCCATTCTTGTCAAGTCTATGACTTTAGTTATTTTTGACCTGTGTAGTTACGGATTTTTCTAATTTGAATAGGGTTATTCCGTACACGATGTTGGTTGACGGCGTAAGGTTTGAATAACTATCTTTTATCATCAAAAAGCATTTCCAATGCGCTCGGACGTTTAATAGAAAGGTATTTTCCTTTTCCTTGCACGGAAAAAGCGGAGAATTTTCTTTCAAAGTACCAATAGAACTGGTCAGAAACGGGGACTTCGTCTTGTTGGTAAAAAGATAAAAAAGCTTCCTCAAAAGATTGGATAAAGTCGATATCGGTAGCGCTGTACAGCGGATGCGCAAAGGCGGAACCCTTGGTAGGAATAGCTACTACGGCACCGAAGGGACCAATGGAAAAAGGCGCGTTTTTGGATAGTTCCAATACAAACGAAGCGGAAAAATCCCCACTAAAAAAAGAGAATAGTGGAAAGGTCTCGGCCCAAATCACTTCTTGAATATCTATCTTTTCGACGGCCACATTTTCCAAACCGATGGCAAATAATTCTGCTTTGGGAACACCCCATTCGACGATGTTCGCCTCAGTCAGAAAATGGAAGCGTTCGTCGTAGTCGAGGATTAAAAAAGAATGGGTATGTGGAATATCTACTCGCCGTACCATTTCGGGACTTAGCACGGAAGTGCTTCGAACGAGTACTTTTAGCAACGGTTGAGCGTATTCAAAATCTTTGGACAAAAACTTGGCTTTGCTTTGGTCAATGGGGAATCTCGCAAAGTGTTGTTGCACAATGTCCCCCCATTCTGCCCGGTCGTAATAATTACACTTTCGCACCAAATTGTCGAGGTGAAAAGAAAAGATTTCCTCCTTTTTTTCGGGATTAGCGACTTTAATCGTACCCGCTTGAATGGAAGTGATGGGGCCAATTCGCTCGCATTCCTTTTCGGACAGTTTTAAGATAAGGGCATACTCTTCTTTGGTTACGATGTCTTGGTAAAAATCGGGCCGTTTTCGGTCGAAGATGGGTTTGTTTTTTCGGAAGAGGAAGTTGAACATTTTTTATTTCGGTAAATAGTTTTCCCTAAAACTCTCTACGAGACTTTCCATTAATCTCAGGCAAAATGCGTAGTCCCAATTACTACTAAGGGTTAGTTGAGTCAAAAAAAGTGAATTACTCTTTTCTTTAAGAATTTTATCAAAAATAGCGTTTAATTCTATTTTTAACTGCACCGATTTTTTACTTATTTGTTGAAAACGATGACCAAGGACTCTTGCACTACAAATAAAAGTATCAAAGTGTTCTTCGTCAAATAAATAGGGTAACTCCGTGGCAAATTCAGCTACTTTCGCATCAAAGTAAGCTTTAATGATTAAGCTAATATCCGTTACGTGTTTTTGTGAAATACGGTCTGGAATTCTATCTGCCCAAGCAATAAACTTGAGTAAAGCAATTCCTTCAATGGAGGCAATCTTAAATGAAACAGCATCATCTAAAATGATTTGAATGGTGGCTTTGTAAACCTCTTGAAAACCAAGCATATTCATCACCGTATCAAAGTTAGGGGGGAAACTAACAGTTCGATTTTCCTCTATCGAACCATAAGGAATTATATCTGTCTGGATGTTTTCGGGAGAGATATACTCGTGAACATTTTGTCCTTTTCGGAAACCTTTCTTTTGTAGAAGAAAATGGATGACTTCTTGATAATTTTGCCAACTTTCTATGGTAATAGCAATATCTATATCTCTGGTTGCAACACCAGTTGGTTGATTGTAAATATTTTCTAGCAATAAATCTCGAGCAAAAGCACCTACCACGAAGTAAGAAGTACCAAATTTTGTGCAAACCTCATTTAAATGGGCAAAAAACGGTTTGATTCCACTACCATTGAAAGTTATATCGGAGGAAGCTATTTCGAATCTCATTTTGGAGTAATTGCTCTGCGGTTTTTACGTTGCGGAAATTAGTAGATAACCATAAGTCTGCATAAATTAGAATTAGAGGCGCAGAAAAGCTGTTTAAGCTATTTGCAGAGTGACCACTCTCGCTATCACTAGATAACCAAAAGGCTTCTAATAATTCAACGTATCCTTCTTGCTTATTCTTCAAATTTGTTGGTATTAGTTTATACAACTTAGCTAAACTACTTAGCCTAATATTACTGTAAATAACCAGATTTGCGGGTTTGATAGCATCATTGACATGATAAGCTCCATATTCGCTGCCTAAGAAAATATCTTGTTGGAGATTTTGGGAGTCTAAGAATTGAGATTTCAAAATATCCTTATCAAGCGCTTTAAGGTAACCTCTATTTATTTTAGGGCGAAGGTTTTCTCCGTAGTTAATCGCCCATTTTTTGATTAAACGCTCTAAGTTACATAGCTGTCTTTGGTCAGACGACAATAATTCTACAATAAAACCATCTGTTTTTAGTTCATCAATAATGTAGCTGACAGAAGCTAGAGAGACTTGGGTTCTCTTCGCTATTTCTCGGTAAGTGCCATTTAATAAATCTGGCTGCTGAAATACTTTAAACAGAAACTTTAATCCTGTTTTCTGAAATGCTCTCTTAATAGTTAAATCCTTGTACGCTGCCTTTCTTCCTTCGACGACAACTTTGAGTTCGGATGTGTTGATGTAACAATTACCTACAGTGTCAACGAAGAATAGTTTATTTTTTTTTAGAAAGGAAATAATCTCTTTTGAAGCGTAGTCTAATACAAAAAGAAGAGGGTGATGGAGCGGTTTCGAAGCTGAAATAGTATTAACTATTGAAGCTATTCTGCTTAAATGGTGCTTTTTCAATACTATGTAGAAAAAGGTATTATCATCAATCGTTAGTTTCCCATTGATTAAATTTATTTTATCGAAGGACTCCTCACTTTGTAAAATTATCCTGTTATCAAATAACTTTTCTAAAGCAAATTTACTTTTTTCAACTATGTCTATAGTTTGAATATCGTTCATAACTTGTGAACATTTTTATACAAATGTACCCTTTCTTTCATAAAA
Organism: Bacteroidota bacterium; assembly: GCA_039024375.1. Lineage (GTDB taxonomy): Bacteria > Bacteroidota > Bacteroidia > Chitinophagales > Saprospiraceae > JAFMDF01. The sequence goes on along the minus strand of JBCCQK010000423.1, from coordinate 4,616 downwards.
TATCAAATTACTCGTTCATTCCCCCCATCAATCGGCACCTGCGCCCCCGTAATTTTTCCAAACGTTTTACCCAACATCGCAACGGCTAAATCGGCCACGTCGTGGGAAGTAATTTCGGTCTTTAAAATATTATTGCACTTGTATTCTTGCACGGTCAAGCCGTAATGTTTGGCGCGGTGCTGCAATACTTCCTCTGTCCAAATGCCCGTATCAAAGACGGCGTTGGGGTGCATGATATTAACCCGAATGCCCTTTTCTCCTAATTCCATGGCGGCAATTCTGCCCAATTGCGTCATACCCGCTTTGGCCACCGAATAGGCGGCAGCACCGGGGCCAGGAGCGGGCACATTTTTCGAGGCAATTAAAACGACTGCTGGTTCGAAGCCTAAGGCTAAGTAGGGAACACAAAGTTGCAGCAACTGCTGGTGGCTCGTGATATTGATGTCCATACTTTTCTGCCAAAGGCTGGCGTCCATCTCTGCAATTTTGGTCGATTTGGGAAAGATACCTGCGTTGCTAATGAGCATATCAATGCCCCCAAAATGGGCGACCGTTTGCTCAATGGCGTCCATCATTTCCTGCACGTTGGTCACATCACACTGAATACCTAAAACACCTTTTTGGGTAAAGCAGTCGTTGATTGTTGAGTCAATATCTAATGCTGCCACCACTGCGCCTTGCGCCAACAAACGCTCTACACAGGCTTTACCAATACCGCTCGCCGCACCCGTCACGATGGCTATTTTCCCCGCCATTTCCTTGGGTTTTCCCGCTTTGGCTAATTTAGCTTGTTCCAAGCTCCAATATTCCATTTCGAACAAATCGGCTTTGGGCAAGGCTTTCCAACCGCCCAAATGTTCCGCTTGGTAAATTGCTCTTTGGGTATGGCGGGCAATATCTTCGATGATGGTGAGATGTTTGGGGCTGGGACCAAAAGAAAGCGTTCCATGTTTGGGTAAAACCGCCCATCTAGGCGCTTGGTCTAATAGCTTTTCGCCTTGATTGTATTTTTCAAAATAGGCTTTATAGTCTTTTACAAACTTATCTAAATCCCGCTGCGAATTTTTACCAAAAACGACGGGCGTCCGCTTCGTCCGAATGATGTGGTCGGGTGTCAGTGGACCTCGATTGGTGATTTTTTTCACATTGGATAAGTTACTGAAAGCCACGGACTGGGGGGACTGGTCCAAGCGACTCAACACGGGCGCTCCCCAAATTTCGGATACTTGACGGCGAATGGTCGCCAAGCGAAGGGTATCCACTTTGGCCGATTTTTCGCCTTTTATAGCCGTGGCGCCCATTTTTTCAAGGTATTGTTCCGCTTTGGAGACAATACCTATCATTTTTTCGTAGGCCTTTTTCGGGTCGTGGTCGAAGGTGAAAACCCCGTGATTCATCAAAATCATCCCGTCCAAGCTGTCCCAATTAATGCCTTGTGTCATTTCGTAGATGGTTTTGGCCAAAATGAACCCAGGCATGACATAGGGAATGATGAGCATATTTTTCCCATAAATTTCTTGGATGCGCTTTTTTCCATTGGGCGTATTGGTCACCGTCACCACCGCATCGGCGTGCGTGTGGTCCACAAAAGTGTACGGAATCAAACCGTGCAAAATGGTCTCCACCGAAGGATTAGGCGCGTTCGGATTAGTCATTGCCATTCTTTGGTATTTCACCATATCCAAATCGGACAGTTCGGGTAACTGTACCAACTTTCTCAAAGCACTCATTTTGACGGGCGCAAAACCTTCCGCTTTGATGGTGTCCAAGCTCCAACCACTTCCTTTGACGTAGAGAATTTCTTCTTCTTCGCCAAAAATATTGGTCTCTTTAATTTTAACGGAGGTATTTCCGCCACCGTGCATCACCAAGTCCTCTTCTCGTCCCAATAAATTGGAGGTATAAACGCGGAGTTGTAGCAGGTCTCCTTTGTACTTTTTTGCTTCTTTTTTATTCCAATTACTTTTCATATTTCAGTTATTTTTTTATACTCAGAACCATTCGATACATTCCCTTCAACTCCTCCTTAAAATGAGGCACCTCCAATCTCGTTTTACTATGATAAGAAAACCCTAATTTTTTGTAAAAATGAATCGCCGCTTCGTTGGTGTCAATCACGCAGAGAAAGAAGATTTTTTTGTTTTGCCGTCGCATTTTTTCAATAATGTTGGACAGTATTCTTTTACCTAGCCCCTTTCCTTTATGGTCGGGTAAGATATACATTTTTTCTAGCTCTGCGGTCGTGTCCAATGGAAAATCGGCTAGTTTGGAGGCCAGCTTTACTTTCACAAATCCGATAGCTTCCCTTTCTTTTTTAATAAAAAAATAAGCGATGTTCGAATTGTTCAAATCGGCTTGTAAGCGTTCGTCGCCAAATTGGTCGTTCAGATACCACGCTAAACCGTCGGCTTCCCAATGACTAGCAAAGTTTTTGGTGTAGGCCTCTTGGGCAATTTGTTGTAAGAGTCTCAGGTCGGCTGGAGCGACTTTTTCTAAATCAAGCATTAATTCTTATAGCTAAGTTAGCACTATTTTTTATCATAAAGTCCATACAGCTCATAAAGCCCACACAGTTTTTTCGAGCAGTAATATTGACAATTTCGAGCGGTAGCATGGACTATTTTGCCCTTTTTAAGTGTTTCTGATTTGGGTTTGGTAAACTAATAAACCTTCTTGCTCGGCGGTCAACTGCTGCACCAAACTTCCGTCTGACTGCCAAACCGCCGATTGCCCCGCCGCTATAAAATTATCACTTGGCCCCAAACCGTTGACCATCAAAGTTGTGATGCCGTTTTGTTGCGCCATTTGCGATAATTGGATAGCGGATTTTTGAACCCCTTCGTTCGTTTTGGAAACGCTCGCCAAGTAAATCTCAGCGCCGTTTGCTACCGCCAACTCCCGATGCATGGCTCTAGATAGCTCATAGCAAATCGCCAAACCTACGGTCGTTCCTTTAATACTAAAAACGGGAAAGTTAGGGCCACTCGTAAAAAACGGTTTTTCGTCGGCGTGGAGGTATTTTTTATGATACACCAATCGGGATTGACGGGGTCGAAACAGAATTAAGCCAATGTGAATTCCCGCATCGGTTCGAACGGGCGCTCCGATACCAATGGTGATTTGGTAATCATCGCTGCGGTCTTGAAACACGTGTAGGCGTTCGTCGTTCGCTGCCAACGCTAATTTTTCCGCCAGGGAAGGCTCGTAATTAGTCAAGGAAAGTTCTGGAAAGACGATAAAATCGGCTTGTTTGGTTACGGCTTGGTCAATAAAAGTAAGGTGCTTGGTGATGTTCGCCGCAATATCGCCTTTTAAACTGGCAATCTGCGCTAGTGCAATCGTCATATTTTAGCATTTAGTCGGTGATAATCGGCCATTTCCATGACCATTTTTATCATACCAATCATACCAATACCCAAAACGAGGAGGCCGAAGGCAATTTCGTTGATTTTCTCGTGATGCGTAAATAGCAGTCCAAATAGACCGAAACAAAGGATAGACAAAGTCATCGTAACCATGTATCCGATGAACCATTTGGCGTAAGTTGGGTTTTCGTATATTTTTTTGGATAGTTTATTTTGTGTTTTCGTCGTATCCTGTAAGGTAGAAAAGCTTAAACTCAGTCCTGCGAAAATCATCGCTTTATTGATAGCTTCGAAGTAAATATCGAAGCCTTGAAAAAACGGCAATAGGGTAAAAAAAAGAGCTGTTACCATCAACGGATACTGCAAATAGCTGAGGTATTGGAAGTACTTCTTATATTTTTTAATCATATTGTCATCTGATTTATAAAGTCATTGACCAACTCGGTCACTTGCATTTTGTGCTGTCGATTATGCACGTACCGAGAAATCACTTTTTCTAATTGGCTGTTGGGCAGATATTGATGTATCGTTTGCGCCATTTCCCAAGGGTGTAGCGGGTCGTCTTCGTTGCCAAAAATGAGACAGGGCTGCTTAATTTTTCGCAATTTTTCTAGGTCATCAAACGGGCAATCGCTTACCATTTGTTCGAGGACCAAGGGTATAACCGATTGCTGCTGCGGACCGAATACACCCAAAATAGATTTGGCGGCTAACGGTAAACTCGCTTCGATTGCTTGAAATGTTTCGTCTTGTTTGAAACGCTCAACGCCGTCAACTTGACCAATGTATCTGGCCGCCTCTTTTAGTATCATCAAATTATCGGGATTGGGTTCGGCTAACCAAGCGGGGCGGACTAATACGAGTGCCTTCACCCTTTCGGGAAAACGAATCGCAAATTGGGTGGCGATACCTGCGCCCATCGAAATACCGCCAAAAATGGCCCGTTCGATATTTAACTCATCCAATAATTTAGCTAATTCGGTCACGTAGTAATCGAAGGATAGAATTTGGCCGTTGGGCAAGGGCGTCGCACCGTGTCCCGGGCAATCGGCCGAAATTAATTGGACGCCTTTTACACCGCTCAGCAACGATTGGGTTTGTGCCAGTTGGGCGCCTAAGCCGTGTTGGAAAAGAAAAGGGATGCCTTCGCCCGAAATTTTATAGTGAAGAGAAATAGCCATCTGCTACTAAAGTTTTTGCTAATATTGTTTTTTTATTGGGTAGTATAGTCGTTCCAGCACTCGAAGTGCT
>JBCCQK010000422.1:0-7708 GCA_039024375.1 Bacteroidota bacterium | reverse complement strand
GATATTAATAGCATTGCCCCGATTCGGTCGGCGGTAATGGCAGATTTACAAAAGTATTTAGGATGGGATTCGGATAGATTGGCGAAGGAAAATGCTCATTTGGACGAATTAATTGCGGACGCAACGACTTACTACGAAGAAGAGATGAAGGAAGCCGTTGCCGTAGAGGCAGTTTTGTACGCGTAGATTAAAAAAAACTTTAAAATATTCTGATTATAATGGATTGCGTTGATTCGCAAATAATCCCGTTAGGGATTGTATATCGGTAGAAAATTTGCCGTTTTAAGGGGTCTAAATGTGCCTTCAAGTACATTATGTGCCATATAACGTACCTAAAAGCACTTTGGTTATCGCCAAATTTCCAATTTTCTACCGACATTTTGTCCCTCTGGGACAGTTTCACCGCAAAACCTTACAATTAGAAAATTTTGAATTTTACATTTTAAATTTTGACTTTCCTCTAGCTTGTATCGTTTTTTCCTTCAACCACTCGGCCAAAATAAGCGGTTGTGTTGCATCCAATTGGTTCTCAAATTTGTCCAACTCAATGGAGGAAGGTGTATTTTTAGCGAGAATAGAGGCTAATTTTTTTGTTAGTTCTAAAAAATTATAAGTCGCCTCCTTTTTGAAAGGAGCTAAGATTTTATTTCGTTTCAATACTTTTTTAAACGCTTCTAACTGGTACATCAGTAAACTATAATGGTCTATCTTCCCTTTAAGCAATCCTTCGAAATAAGCACGAATCAGTAGTTTCTTTATTTTGTCCAGATAAAGCCAATTGGGTATGGTTATCAAGTCGCTCAATAGGTCGATAACCGTATCGTAGTCAAGCTGTACCAACGCACAATTGGCATTTATCAGGGGAATGAGAAATTGTTGGTCTTCTTCCGATAAGTATTTTTGGTACGTACGAATGAACCGTTTCATCCAATCTTCGGACTCCAGCTTGAATCCAAGCATACTAATGTTCAAGAACTCGGAGCCTCTCATTTTCCCATGGACAACCAATAAATCATGTTCTAAAGCCCGCTGATAGAGTGCAAACGTTTCCCGAAAACCAAATTCTTTTTGTATCCTTTTATTCGTTATGGAAAAATTGATTAAATGTATCAAGAGGTCCGTTTGGTGCTTTTTCTTGAGTTGACTCCAGATATTTATTACTTCGTCTCTCAACGCTACATACACCTCCATTTCTTTTTCTTGGTGCATAGTCGCCGCCAACTCAAACAATTCCTTTAAACGATATTCAGTGGTCTTGAAATCGAGGGCTTCGATGTTTAAAAAGTTGCGATTCCCTCTATTTTCGGCAATTAGCTGCATGGTCTTATTACTGTAGAAGGCGCTTAAATTTTGGGCACTTTCCACGAAGTACGACTGGTCATTTTTAGGGTTAACCCATTCGGGATGATGGTATAAATCATCGTATAAATTTGCTAATAAGAGAAAATCCGCTTCACCGAGCAATTTATCTTGCTTTTTAACTTCTTTGATAAATTGTTGACTAGCTTTCTTAAACAATTCGAAGTTTCGCTCCGATAATGCTTCGACCACTAATTTTCTTTTCTTAAATCTCTCTTTCTCCAGATAAGTTACGACCATAAATTCAGTGGCCAAATCGTATAAATCAGAGCAAAGATTTTGGAACTTATCCGCTTTGAACGGTTCTGACCCGTAAATTTTTTGGTACAATTTACCTTGTGTCCACTGCCTTTTGCCGCTTGAAGGAATGGCTTTTTTTAACAATTCGTATAATAAAACTATCTGTTGGTTAGAATTATAGTAGGGAGACCGCAAAAAACGTCCGAAACGCTTCCATTCCAGTGGCAAAAAAGTGGAAAGCAATTTTACGACCTTCAACTTTTGGATTGTTTTTTCTGCTAGCATTTTATACCATTAAAGTATTGATAATCAAACTATTATTTAACAAATAAATTATTTTTAAAAGTAAAAAAACGCTAGAATTTACAAAAAGTGTCTTAGAAATCCTACTATTTCTTTCGTATTATTGTATAACTCCTCCAATTCCTTAAGCACTTTCTAATCATTCTCTGAACTCGTCTTTTGCTTCTCTAGCCAAATCAAACATCCCGAAATAGATAAGACAAACTTAATGTCTCAGCCTCATGAAGAAAAATTATTTGGCCATAACGACCACTACCGGTCTATGCTTTGTCAAAAAAGACGATTTACTGTACTGTTGTTCGGATGGCGCTTACACCAATCTTTTTCTATCAGACGGCCGAAAGTTAACGATTTCAAAAAACCTTAAAGAAATAGAGACTGCTTTGGCGGGAACAGACTTTATTCGAATCCACCATTCTCACTTGGTCAACATTGCTCACATAAAAGCTTACGTCAATAATTCTCAAAATTATGTCAAAATGAGCAATGGAGAAGAATTGGCCGTTTCCAGAAACCGAAAGAAAGGATTATTGGAGTGTTTTACGAAAATTTAGCTCAACCGGGATTCAGTAAAACGCATTTGCTCTCTATTTTAGCGCCGGTACTAAAAAACCACATACTTTGAGCCGATTTCTATTCGTTAGGAATCGGCCATTTTTTTAGACGGTATTTGGGTCAATTCTTCGTTTTTTGCGTATTATTGTTCCTTTGTCATTTTCTCAGTAGTGCTCATGAAAAAATTTCATCTCCTTTTATTTACTTCTTTCTTTACCTTTACGCTTTGCGCCCAAAATCAGTCCACGCTTTCCCTCTCCGAAATCATGAAAGGCCATCATTTTGTGGGACACCCTCCGCAAGGCATCTATTGGGGCGACAATAGTCAAGATATTTATTTCACTTGGAATCCTAACGATGAGTTGCGCCCAAGTTTGTATCGGACTAACCTCCAAGGAGCTAGTCCCAAAATGCTTAGCATTGAAGAACGAAAGGCGCATCACAAAACCAATCGAGGAACCTACAATAATGACCGAACGGCGAAAGTATATGTCCGAAACGGCGATTTGTTTCTATTGGATTTGGTCAACAATTCCCACTTACAGATTACAAATACGGTTGGGCGAGAAGGCAATCCAAGTTTTTCAGTTGACGGGCAAAGGATTTTTTACACTTCCGACAATAATTCTTATGCTTGGTCTAGACAAAACGGTCAAACCACGCAACTAACAGATTTTAGAAAAGGGAATAAAAAATCCGGTAGAAAACGGTTAAATGCGCAAAGGCAATGGCTAGAAGACGACCAGTTGGCGCATTTTGATATTCTACAATTAAAAAAAGAACAGCGAGCAGCCAAAGAGGCAGAAGGAGAACTATTGGCCCCCAAACGACCTAAAGCTATTTATTTAAAAAGCAAACGAGTTAGTAATATTCAAGTCAGTCCCGATGGCCGTTTCATAACGTATCAATTATCTCAATCCCCAAAAGATGCCAAGCGGACTAAAGTTCCCGATTTTGTCACCGAACAAGGGTATCTAAAAGATTTGAACAGTCGCCCCAAAGTGGGAAGTCCGCAGACTACCTACGAGCGAGGCATTTACGATGTGGAAAAAGATACTTCCTATTTAATTGACCCACAGCAGATTGAGGGTATTTTTGACAAACCCGATTTTCTCAAAGAATACGTCGAGAAGGATAGTACTTTCTTTCCAAAATACAAAAAGGCACGGGAAGTGATTATGCTGAATCCCGTATTTAATAGCACAGGAAGTCGTGCGGTCATCGTCGTTAGGTCAATGGATAATAAAGACCGTTGGATTATGGATTTGAATATGGAAACGGGTAAATTGACGACGCTCGACCGACAACGGGACGAAGCGTGGATAGGCGGCCCGGGCATTAGTGGCTGGAACTTTTCGAGCGGCAATATTGGTTGGATGAAAGATGACCAAACCATCTGGTTTCAATCAGAAGCAACGGGTTACTCGCATCTGTACAGTTTGAATATCCAAACGGGAAAAAAGCGAGCCTTGACGGAGGGTAACTTTGAAATTATTCGAGCGCAACTGTCCAATGATAAATCCTACTTTTATTTCATGAGTAACGAAGGGAGTCCACACGAACAGCATTTTTACCGCATGAAAGCTAGTAGTGGAAAGAGAGAACGCATTACATCCATGGAAGGCAATAATGAGGTTTATCTATCACCCGATGAAAAATCTCTAGCCATCCGCTATTCTTTTTCCAACAAGCCTTGGGAACTCTACGTGATGCCCAACCAACCTAATGCCAAAGCAACTAAAGTGACCGATTCCACGACCGATGCGTTTAAAAAATACGCTTGGCGAACGCCCGAAATTATACAATTTGAGGCTAGCGATGGCGTCAAAGTACCTGCACGATTATACCGAGGGAAGAATGGCACTAAAGACCAACCTGCGGTCATTTTTGTCCACGGTGCGGGCTATCTACAAAATGTACACAAGTGGTGGAGCAATTATTTTAGAGAATATATGTTTCATAATTTATTGGCCGATAATGGCTACACAGTTTTGGACATCGACTATCGAGCTAGTAACGGCTACGGAAGAGACTGGCGAACGGCTATCTATCGACATATGGGTGGAAAGGATTTGAGTGACCAAGTGGACGGTGCCAACTATTTAGTGGAAGAATTAGGCGTAGATAAAAATAGTATTGGCATTTACGGTGGTTCCTACGGAGGATTTATTACTATATTTGCGCTTTTCAACCACAATGATGTATTCAAATGCGGTGCTGCCCTTCGTTCGGTGACCGATTGGGCACACTATAATCACGGTTATACGGCCAATATTTTAAATACGCCCGTCGAAGACCCTAAGGCCTTTCAAAGAAGTTCGCCCATTTACTTCGCCGATAATTTTAACCAAGGCCGTTTAGTAATGTTACACGGCATGGTTGATACCAACGTTCAGTTTCAGGACGTCGTTCGACTGTCTCAACGCCTCATCGAACTGGGCAAAACAAATTGGGACGTAGCCCTGTTTCCCATGGAAGGTCACGGCTTCGTGCAGTCCAGTAGCTGGGCCGACGAATACCGACGGATTTTTGAGTTGTTCGAAAGTAGTTTGAAAGGAAATAAGGGGGTGAGGGAATAAGGGGATAAGGTCTATGGGGTGAATGGGGCTTATCGGGCTTATGAGGTGAATGAGGCTTATTAGGTCTATAAGGTCTAAACCAGATGAACCCCATAAACCTTATCAACCTCATTATCCTTATCAACCCCATTATCCTCATCAACCTTATTGGCCTTATCACCTTATCACCTTACAAAATATGCCTACTTGGTTAACCGCCATATTCGAAATTTTAAAATTTACCATCCCCGCCCTAATCATGTTTTGGGCAGTTCGCAGTCTGTTCAAGGAATTTCTTTTGGGGCAGCAGCAGATGCGCATGATGGAAGTTCGGCAAAAACAGGTAGATTCTACTTTACCATTACGTTTGCAAGCCTACGAACGATTGGCGCTTTTTTGCGAACGGATTACTATTCCTAACTTGATTCGCCGCGTTAAGACGGAAGGTATGCAGGCAGGCGCGTTGCGAGTGGCTTTGATGATGGCCATTCAGCAAGAGTACGAACACAATCTAACGCAACAAATTTATGTCTCCGAAAAACTGTGGGAAATCATTAAGTTGTCCAGAACGGATACCTTGAATGTCATCTCTTCTGTTGCAGAAAATGTCAATCCCAAAGACGATGCTCAAAAATTAGTGGAAGCACTATTCGCTGCTTTGGAAAGTAGAGAAGGGTCTCCTTTGTTGACAGCACAAATAGCCATTAAAAAGGAAGCTGGACTGCTATTTGGCTAAGATTTTTTACGCAAAGAGAAGGCTTCCAATATAAAAAATTAGAAAAAATGCAAATTGTTTTTTTGTGGTAAAACAAATATCTTCGTAGCCAATATGGAAAGACCGCAACCCAATATCAGACCTCTCTTTAGAAAGGCCGTCGCTCTAGACCGCCAAGGAGACGTCTATACTGCGGTCAAAATCTACAAAAAACTCATCAAGTTAGCCCCTAATTGGTCGCCTCCTTACCAATATTTAAGTTCTATTTACAAATATCATAACGACTGGAAAGCTGCTTTTCATTACGGCCAGCGAGCAATTGAAAACGGTGCCGACAAGCCCGATACTTGGCGCAACTTTGCCATAGCTGCCACTGCTTTGAAAAAATGGAAAATTGCGAGAAATGCGTGGAACAAAGTTGGGTTCCAATTAAAAGAAAGCAAAAAAGCGCCTAATTTTGATATGGGCTTAGTGCCTGTGCGCTTGCGTTACGATAATTTTCAAGAAATCGTTTGGGCCAAACAAATCGGTCCTGCCCGTGCCATTATCGAAAGTATCCCCGACCCCGTTTCCGACCGAAACTACGGAGATACGATATTGATTGATTTCAAAGTGACGGGCTATCGGATTGTCAAAGGGAAAAAAGTTCCCGTTTACGACGAATTAGAACTAGTCAAGCGGTCGCATTATCGAACCTTCCTCGTGTTTTTACACGATGCGCAAAAAAATGAAGCCAACCTGCTCGACCGACTCTGCTTCAATAACGACCTAGGATTTGACAATTGGAGCCACCTCAACGAAATGCAGCTCAATAAAAACCTCCGTTGCCTACCCGAGTACTACAACGAAGATTTGGAATTTAACATGGAAGGAGAAGAGTTGCGGATTGCCATCGCCGCCGAACAGGCTTCTGACGTTGAAGAAGTCATGCGTGCTTGGACAGCGATTTCTTTGAAAAGTTATGAGATTTTAGGGATGTAAATCAAAAAGAAAGCGGGCGTAAAATCACATCCACCCGCCGATTTCTCAATTGCCCTTCGAATGTTCGATTACTATAAATAGGATTTTCCTCTCCAAAATCTGCTCTTAACATCAAGTCAATGGGTATGTCCAACTGCTCTAGTTCCCAAATGACCGCTTCGCTTCGCTGTTGGGAGAGCCACTGATTATACGCTTTACTCCCAATGTTATCTGTAAAACTATGTACTAAAACTTCGTAGCGATTGATATTTTCTACGGCGTAAATAAAATCTCGCAATTCGGCTGCTTGTTTTTCATCAATGTAGGAACTCCCTCCTCCGAAAAAGATACTTTTTATAATGGTTTGATTGTCTTCAACGGGGACTATCTCTGTTTCCGCTTGTCCGACTAAACGAACAGAAAGTAGCAGGAACCAACAAGCGATTGAAAAGATACGGAAACACTTCATAGTGATGGATTTCTTATCTTAAAAATAATCATAACGTAATAAAAGTTTGGAGTCACTGGATACTTTAACATTCATTGTGAGAATTTCCATTATCATTTTTATCTATCAGGTTACCTTTTCATGTAGTTTCGAGTATATATTACCCTAAAAAGGGGATTTTCGGCAATTAATTTAGTTTCTGACAAAAATTGTCGTATATTTATCCATCAGCAAGTAAAAAATCAAAAACACTCCCCTCCTCGTTTTTATTCTTCATGCTACATTTCATCGTACTTAGCCTATCTCATTGACGTTAATTTCAAAAATTAGAATCCTTAGCTAGTTCCCTGTTTTCGGCGAATTGTTAATTCACCATTTAGTAAATATGCTAAATGCTCTTACAACGAATGACCAATTTACAGAAGACACCTAGTGGTTCAAGTCATAAGTAATTGATAGTTTAATCGAGTGTATTTTTTCGTTAGACAAGGCATTTTTTTTGAGAATAGCCGTAGCTCTTTGAGAAAAAAATAACGCAGTATAACGGAAAAAGACGCCGATTTAACCTGT
>JBCCQK010000421.1:0-7738 GCA_039024375.1 Bacteroidota bacterium | reverse complement strand
GAAATACCATCCATCACTCATCATTTATCATTCATAAAAAAAATAACTGCAAAGGCAGTTGACCAACGGTCAAACAACAGGCAACCATATTAATAATTGTTTGACTCGACGAATCTTACATCTTGACCAAAACATTTTTTGCTTAGAGACAGAGAATTTTTTGGTGCCGGCCAAGAGGGTATTCTTGGAATATCCTATTCCGGTTCCTTTTGTAAGGTTTCTTTTATTATCAGAAAGAACATTCCAACTTCCAAAATCGAATAGTACGAATTGTAGGAGACATGAGTTTCATGAATACAATTCTTCCTTGAATTAGCAAAAACTTATATCCCATGACACGGATACTTCACTTACTTTCAAACTTGCCCCAAAATGGACGACGACTCAGCTTATTGCTAGCGTTCGTTGGTTTTTTGGTTGGCTTAAAGGCGCAAACCGTAGCCGATTTTCGAATTGATAGTGTCGGCGATAACCGATTCCAGGTAAGTATGGTGACCAATGTGACTTATGGTAATCCTTCGAATCGGGTCAATGGTTTGCAGATTGTGGTAAAAGTCAGAACGGGTGGCTTTGTAGTCACTAATTTGACGAACCTAATTAATACGGGCACAGCGAATGAGGTAACTTTTAGTAATAATAGTCGCAATAATGCACCTATCGAAAGTCCCCAACACGATTATCTTTCTTTTAGCTTAGTAGATGTGGGAACAACGGATATTCCTTTCGTAGCTGGTCAAACAGTACCGTTGTTTAGTTTTCAGAATGGTGGCATTTGCTCTGCTGATAGCTTAACGATTATGCGCGCAGACGACCCCTTTACGCCCGTCAATTCTGCGAACGCTAATACACAAAATCAACTGACGGTACTAGGCTTTGGAGCCGCCGATGCTCCTACTGGTATAGTTGGCGGTACAGTATCGGATTGCTTAGAAAACTGCGTTGCCGAATATGAAATTGATAAAACGCCAAGTGGTGTTTTTCGGGTGAGTATGACCCCCAGAATCACTTATACGAACGGAGATAATCGAATCAATAGTTTGCAAGTAATGGTTCGGGTGAGAACGAGCGGTTTCGTACCTGGCAATATCATTAATACCATAAATACAGGAATGCCCAATGAAGTGCAGTTTGCGCAAAATGGGCGAACAAATGCACCCGCCGAGAATCCAAACTTTGACTACATTTCTTTTAATTTACAAAGTATTGGGACGACCGAAATTCCCTTTATACAAGACCAACGTGTTACCCTTTTTACTTTCGAAAATGTAGGACTTTGCACCGAAGATACGGTTTCCCTAATTACACCATCGGACCCCTTTTCTTCACCGAATAGTTCATTGGTCAATGCCGACCAGCAACTGACCGTTCTGGGATTTGGTACGAGTGATGCTCCAATCTGCGTATCAGGAAATGTAGGATTAGATTGCACTAGAGAATGTGTAATGGGCTGTAACGATAATGTGCAAGTGTCTTTAGGAATCAATTGTGTAGCGGAGGTGTTGCCCGAAATGGTAGCAACGGCGCTCAATTTAACTTGCCCCAATGGTCCTAAAGGTATTGAGATTTTAGAAAATGGAGTGCCCATCCCGAGCAGCCCTTTCGTCAACCAATCGCATATTGGTCGCACTTTAGAAGTACGCGTCATAGACTCATTGACCACGAACTCTTGCTGGGGGTCCATTATAGTAAAAGATAAAACGCCGCCCGTGATTAGTTGTGGTAGTGACACGATAAATTGTGCGACGCAAGATATTTCTCCAAACAATCCGCTACTTGGCTTCCCAATGGCGATTGACAATTGTTTTGATACAGTGGTTAGTTTGACCTACACCGACAGACCTTTTCGCAACGATTGCGGAACGCCTTTCAGCGGTCGGATTGAACGAACTTGGCAAGCCATCGATTCGGCGGGTATGGTGGGGACTTGCGTCCAAAATATTTATTTTGAACGACAAGATACGGCGGATGTCCTATTTCCAGAAAATCGAGATGGCGTCGAAGGTCCTGTTGTTACTTGTACCGACGGAGGAGGGGCCGACCCCGCCAACACAGGTTCTCCAACGGTTAACGGCCAACCCATTTACCCCAATATTTTGGGTTTTTGTCAACTGGATGCTTCTTATCGAGACGATACGGTTTCCTTTTGTGAAGGGAATCTAAATATTCTTCGCCGATGGGATGTAGTGGATGTTTGTAATGCGGCCTATTTGCAAGATATTCAATTGATAATTGTTCGAGATACGACTCCTCCTGAAATAACTTGCCCCGATACGATTCGAGCAACTGTGAACGCTACCGATTGTAGTAGCACCGTTACTTTCCCCGCGGCAACCGTAACTGACCAATGCTCGGGCGCTCGGGTCAGCATTCAAACGCCCTTTGGTGTGGTCAACGGAAACGGTGGTTCACTCAATTGGATTCCCCGAGGCTTCCATCCTATTACCTACACGGCAATAGACTCTTGTGGGAATCAGTCGGTTTGTTCGGCGATTTTACACGTGTCGGACCGAACGGCGCCAGTTGCTGCTTGTGACTTCATCAACGATGTATCATTGAGAGCTGACGGAACCGTACAAATGCGGGCGGAAGCCTTCGACGATGATAGCCGAGATGGTTGTAGTGGGGATAACTTAACTTTCTTAGTGCAGCGAGTAGGAGATACTTTGGATTTTGCACCCTTTGTCACTTTCCGTTGCGAAGATGCCGGAGATACAGTCAACGTAAATCTACGCGTTATCGATGAAGATGGCAATACAGACGACTGCGTAGCTGCTATTGTGATTACGGGAAATACACCGCCGCAAATTACCTGTCCACCCGACCAAACCATCCAATGTACACAAGACTATAGTGATTTATCCATTTTTGGAATGCCAACGGTTATTGACGACTGTGGGGGTACGACGGGATTTACCGAACAAGATTCTTTTTCCCTTAATGGCTGTGGGGTAGGGCAGATTTTCCGAACTTTCACGGCTAATAACGGAGCGTCTAGTTCCAGTTGCCGACAAATAATTACGGTAGAAAATAATACGGTATTTGATGGAACGACGATTGTCTGGCCGAGCAATTATACTGCTTTTGCTTGCACAGATGTGTCCTTGCATCCAGATAGTTTGCCTGTAGGCTTTAATGTACCCACCTACGATTCGACTGGAAGTTTATGTAGCCGCATCTTACGTTATTATAATGACCGTTTCTTTGATGATAGAACCGATACAATGGGATGTTATACCATCTTGAGACAGTGGGCTATTATTGATTGGTGTACGTTTGACCCTACGGATACCTTGGCGGGCGGTTATTGGACACAAGAGCAACGAATAGACTTGGTGAACTCGGTGGCACCGACTTTTGATAATTGCCCGAGTGATTTTACCGTAGCTGCAACCATTGGCTCCTGTGGAGCGGTAGTACCATTAGCAGTAACGGCATCCGATGACTGTACGCCGCTCGGTGACTTACGGTTTGGATACTCGATTGATATTTACAATGATGGAATCAGAGACAGTATAGGCACAACGAACGATGCGACGGCCACCTATCCCGTTGGCACACATCGAGCTACCTTTACCGTTACGGATGATTGTACGAATAGTAGTACTTGTGATTTTTTATTTACCGTTCAAGATTTAGTTGGGCCTACATTGGTATGTCAAACGGATACTTTCAATATTGAGGATATTGGGGATGAACTAGTAGCTAATGTAATCCCTAATCGGTTAGTTAGTTCCGTTTCCGATAACTGTAATACCGCCGCTGAAATTTCTATCACGGTCACGCCTAGTAGCTTTCGTTGTAATCAACTCGGGTTGAATCGAGTGATGGTTAGAGCAACCGACTTGTCTGGAAATGCCGATTCTTGTATGGTTGACGTATTCATTTCCGACCGAGATAATCGCTGTCCGACCAACCAACGAGCGGTGAACATTAGCGGAATTATTGCCGATGAAATGGGCGCACGAGTAGAACAAGTGGAAGTGTCCATTAATCATCCCGATGTGAAACCAGCGATGACCAATGCTAACGGTGAGTTCATGCTGCGGGACGTGCCGATTGGTAATGATTATACGTTACTCCCCGTTCGGGATTTTGATTTGCTCAATGGTATTTCGACGTTCGATTTGGTATTAATTAGTCGCCACATTTTAAATATCGAAAAAATTAAATCTCCCTATCGACTCATTGCGGCGGATGTCAACCGTTCGGGAACCATCACGGCTTACGATATTGTCCAATTGCGTCGCTTGATATTGAGACTAAGTACGAATTTTCCTAATAATGATTCTTGGCGATTCGTTCGAACAGATTTTGAATTTTCGAACGTGGAGGACCCACAACGGGATTATTTTCCCGAAGTCTATAATATCAACGATTTACCACGCGGCAATATGGAAATTGAAGGCTTTGTGGCCATTAAAATCGGGGATGTTAATAACAGTGCTAGTACTCAGAATACATTTGTCGAAGGCGAAGAACGAAGTGCCACTCAGTCGCTACAATTGACCACTGAGCAGCAAGAATTGAAGATAGGAACAATCGTCAACGTTCCCATCCGTGTCGATAATTACCACGAACTATTGGGTTTTCAATTTGCTGTAGATTTTGACCCTAGCGTTTTAGCGTTTTCAAAAATTATTTCCAATGCTACCACTTCTATTGGCGAAGGAAATATTGGAACTAGCTACACCAATGGAGGATTATTGACCGTAAGTTGGGAAAGACCCACCATTAATGATTTGACTACTACCAATACGGAGTTATTCACTCTCCAATTTAAAGTCAAGCAAGCGACTAATCTAGCGGAAGTACTTCGGTTGGCTCCCGACTTTATGAAGTCCGAGGCCTACCGACAATCGGCTAACGATGAAATTGAGTTATTGGATGTGCGATTAAAGGTCAGTCGCTCTCTTGCGGAAAGGAAGTTTACGCTGTATCAAAATAGACCTAACCCCTTTAACGGAAAATCTATCATTGGATTTGATTTGACAAAGAACGAAACGGTCGATTTTAGAGTCTTGGATATTGCTGGAAAAGTGCTCTTGGAAAAAGAAATTCTCGGAGTAGCGGGACCTAATGAATTGACGATACACAAAAAAGAATTGAACGGAGCGGGCGTCTATTACTACCAAGTAGCTACGGAAACGGAGTTGCTAACAAAAAAGATGATTTTGCTGGACTAGCGTTCAATTACAACTAAGCGTTGAGACAGAATTACTTTAAATTTTTCGACAGAATTAACACGACTTACAGGATTAGGATTACTAACAAATCAAACCATGTTCATCTTGAAATCTCCGATGAATGCAGAGTCGTATGACCTGTCAAAAGAATAATGAAAGCTAATCTTGTCTTGATACTTACTACGTCAAAGTCTGACCGCTGATAGTTCCGATTCATCAGAACGGTCTGACTTCTGACCTCTCAATCAGGCTAATATTCGGTTTTTGGGTTAACGCCTCTTTCTTCATTAAAAGAAAGGGGCTTTTTTTTTATGTCTTCTACAAATGAATCGCTTGCCCGTATGGGATGAGTCATAAATGATGAATGATTTGTAATCGTGTGTGATAACGACCTAAATATCGTTATTATTTAATGCAAAAAATATCAATCATCATTTATCATTCATTGTAGTTGGCTACTAAATTATTTTTATCCTACGAACTGTAGGGCAATTAACTGAGTGGCAAATCCCACTAGATACCCACCGTACAAGTCTTTGGGAGTCGGGCGTTCAATAATAACTCTCGCCGAGCCAACTAATCCAGCAATAAGGATGACGCCAAATAAAACGGAATACATACTATACATTTGGTCACCAAACGGAAAAGTGGTGTAGCTAAAAAGAAGCATGGTCACTAGAACCATTCCTACTAAGCTGCCCACTCCGACGGTGTGAACGCTAATTCTGGAAAAAATATTCAGTATAAAAGTAGTAAAAAGGGCGATGACGACGCCCAGAATAGCAGATTTGAGTACCAAAGGGACTTCTGGTAAACGATTGAAACTAATAAATAGCCAAAGGTAGAGCACGCCCGCTGCGAGAAACGGACCAATGCGTGCTGTGCGCTCCTCCGTATTAAAGTCAGGTATTAGCCCCAAGCCTTTCATCATCGAAATAGCGATAGCAGGAATCAAGGTAGCTTGTAAAAATACCAAAATAATCAGAAGACCGCTGCGACCCTCTCCCACTTGGCTGATGCCGAAAGAGAAAGGATTAACAACCATCAGCAGACAAATCATGTAAGTGACCATCAATAGTGGATGAAAGAGCCATGAAATAATTTGTGCTAGACTTTTGAGCATAGTTTAGTGATTTGTGACTAGTTGATTAGTGACTGGTTAAGTAATGGCTTAAAGTTCTCGCCGTTGAACCGCTCCACTAAACAAAAGTAACTAAATTTAGTTAGGCTATGGATAAAAGCATTCGTAAAAAACAAAGTACCAAAATATGTCTAAAATTTCTATTTTTTGGTTTAGAAGAGACTTGCGTTTGCAAGATAATGCGGGATTCTATGAGGCACTGAAAGGTGATTATCCAGTACTGCCACTTTTTATTTTTGATAGACATATTTTAGATAAGCTAGAAGATAAAAAAGACGCAAGGGTAGAATTTTTACAGCGAACCGTAACGGAGTTATCAAAGGAGTTGCAAGAGCAGGGGAGTACAATGCTTGTAAAATACGACACACCCGAGGCCGCGTGGACAGCTATTTTAGAAAATTACGAAGTAGCGGCGGTTTATACCAATCGCGATTACGAACCCTACGCTTTAGAACGGGATGAAAAGATAAAGACACTACTGGATGCATCGGGGGTAAGTTTTCATACTTTTAAAGACCACGTTATTTTTGAGCAAACAGAGGTCGTTAAAAAAGATGGTGCTCCCTATACCGTTTTTACACCATATAGTAAAGTGTGGAAGAAAAAGTTAGCTTCAAAAATGGTAGAGGTGGAAAAAGATGGTGAAACGTCCACGATTTCTTACTATTTACAAGCCTATCCCAACGAAAAGTATTTTGATAATTTGTATCAGTCGGACGCCCTACCCGTACCTAGTCTATCCGACATGGGCTTTGAACCGACGGATATTGATATTCCGAGCACGAAGGTGACGAGAGGATTGATTCGAAATTATGACAAGACTCGGAATTTTCCGGGTATTGAAGGGACTTCCCGCTTAGGGATTCATTTTCGATTTGGGACGATAAGTATTCGGGAAAAAGCATTGAAAGCTAAAGGACTCAACGAAACGTTTCTCACCGAGTTAATTTGGCGAGATTTCTACGCAATGATTTTAGCCAATTTCCAATACGTAGCGGACGGGGCCTTCCGAAAAAAATACGAAAATATTCCTTGGCGCAATAACGAAGCAGAATTTCAAAAGTGGTGCGATGGGCAAACGGGCTACCCCATCGTTGATGCGGGGATGAGAGAATTGAACCAAACGGGGTATATGCACAACCGAGTGCGTATGATAACGTCTAGTTTTTTGACAAAGCATTTATTAATTAACTGGCAATGGGGAGAAGCCTATTTTGCCGCAAAGTTGCTCGATTTTGATTTGGCGAGTAATAACGGTGGGTGGCAATGGGCAGCGGGCTGTGGTACGGATGCAGCGCCGTATTTTCGGATTTTTAACCCTACTTCACAGCTTCAGAAGTTTGATAAAGATTTAAAATACGTCAAGAAGTGGGTACCTGAATATGGCACCGACAAATACGTTTCTCCAATAGTT
>JBCCQK010000420.1:0-7752 GCA_039024375.1 Bacteroidota bacterium | reverse complement strand
TGATTACTGATTATTTGCTACTCGCACAAATAACGAGTAACAAATAACCAATAACAAATAACTAAATATACTGATTAATAATCATTTCGTAGTATTCTTGCTTACCGCTAATCTGTTGCGGTTCGCCGTTATTCAAGGCGATATTGCGCAAATCTTCCAAACTCAACATCCCTCGCTCGAAATCCTGTCCTGACCCTTTATCAAAGGAACTATATCGGTCTTTGCGTAAAGTTTTATAAGGAGAGTCCTCCAAAATATCATGGGCAATCAACAACGCTCTAGCAAAAGCATCCATCCCGCCAATGTGCGCAATGAATAAATCTTCCAAATCGGTGGAGTTTCTACGAACTTTGGCGTCGAAATTAATCCCTCCCGTTTTCAAACCACCCGCCTCCAAAAAGACCAGCATCGCTTGGGTCAGTTCGTACAAATTCATGGGGAATTGGTCGGTGTCCCAACCGTTTTGGTAATCTCCTCGATTGGCATCCAAACTACCCAACGCGCCCGCATCGGCGGCCACTTGAATCTCGTGTTGGAAAGTGTGACTGGCTAAAGTAGCGTGGTTCACTTCGATATTAATCTGGAAATCGCCCAATAAATCGAATTCTCGTAAGAAATTGAGTACGGTGGCGCAGTCAAAATCGTATTGGTGCTTTGATGGTTCCATCGGTTTAGGTTCGATGAGGAAAGTACCTTTAAACCCATTTTTACGACCATAATCTCTAGCCATCGTCATAAATCGGGCCATGTGCTCTACTTCTCGCTTCATGTCCGTATTTAACAGCGACATATAGCCTTCTCTACCGCCCCAAAAAACGTAATTTTCTCCACCCAAGGCAATCGTGGCGTCTATCGCATTCTTTACTTGCGTAGCAGCGTAAGCGACTACTTGAAAATCGGGATTCGTCGAAGCACCGTTCATGTACCGTGGATGGGAAAATAAATTGGCAGTTCCCCACAGTAACTTGACACCCGAATCCATTTGCTTTTCCGCCGCATATTCGACAATAGTCTGTAATCTTTTCTCCGTTTTGACGATGGAGTCCGCTTCGTCCACCAAGTCCACATCGTGAAAACAGTAGTAGGGAATGCCCATTTTGGTGATAAATTCAAAAGCAGCGTCCATTTTTTGTTTGGCCGAGGTCATCGCATCGGGCGCCGCCATCCAAGGCATCGGGCGAGTGTCGCTCCCAAATGGGTCTGAACCACCACCGTTGAACGAGTGCCAATAGGCGGCGGCAAACCGTAGGTGTTCCTTCATGGTTTTGCTACCCACTTTTTTATTTTCGTCGTAGTAGCGAAAGGCGAGTGGATTTTTAGTTTTGGGGCCTTCAAATTCAACTTTGCCAATGTTGGGAAAATACTGCTTAGGTCCGTAGGTCAAATTCATTTTGTTTGTAATTATACGTGTGGTGAATAATCAAGTCTTAAATCGAAACGAAGATAATAGGAAAGGAGAAAATAATGTAATGTATAGCAGTAAAATATCAACTGTTAGTAGAATAGTATCAGAATTAGGTTTTTCCTGTATTTATACCTTATCACTTAACACTTTTAACCATTTCCCATACGCCTCACAATAAGCATTACTTCCTTTTTCGGGTTCAGTTGTTCCAATCACTTCCAGTCCTCTAAAAGCATTATCAAAATCGGTCGCTCCGTAACCAATGGCGGCCCCGATAGCCGCACCCGTTGCTCCGTCGGTGTTGTACAACTCAATAGGAATACCCGAAGTATTGGCCAGCAACTGGCGGAAAAGCGGACTTAAAAACATATTGGCGTGACCCGCCCGCATCACTTTGGGCTTGAGGCCCATTTTACCCATAATCTCTAACCCATACTGGAAGGAAAAGACAATGCCCTCTTGGACAGCTCGGCACAAATGTCCTTCGGAATGGATGTTAAAATTCAAGTTGACCAATTGCGCACCGGGGTTGCTGTTACCCAACATTCTTTCCGCTCCGTTACCGAAAGGAAGCATCACTAAGCCGTCGGAACCAACGGGGACTTTAGCCGCTAGTTCGTTCATTTCGGGATAGTCGTAACGCCCTAAAGTTCGTTTAAGCCAAGCGTTGGAAATACCCGTTCCGTTGATACATAATAATATACCCAAACGATTGAGTTCGGTCGTATGATTAACGTGAGCGAAGGTATTCACTCTCGATTGCGGGTCGTATTTCACTTGGTCACTCACGCCATAAACGACGCCCGAGGTGCCAGCCGTAGCGGCTACTTCGCCCGCATTTAAGACATTGAGTGACAGTGCATTATTCGGTTGGTCACCTGCTCGGTAGCATATTTTGATGCCTTTAGGTAAACCAATTTCATCGGCGGCGGCGGCGCTCAAAGTGGATTGAACGGAAAAAGTGGGGACAATCTCAGGTACTAAATCTTTACTAAAACCGTAATGTTGTAGCAAAAAATCGGCGACGTTTCCATTTTTAAAATTCCAGAACATACCTTCGGATAAACCTGAAATGGTGGTGTTTCGGTCGCCCGATAATTTGTAGTTGAGATAATCTCCTGGGAGAAGAAACGTGTCAATTTTTTCAAAAAGTTCGGGTTCGTTTTCTTTGACCCACTTTAATTTCGAGGCCGTGAAATTGCCTGGGGAATTGAGTAAATGCGATAGACATTTTTCGTCGCCAATTGCCTCAAACGCCTCGTTACCAATCGGAACGGCTCGACTATCACACCAAATAATAGAGGGGCGTAAAACGTTTCCCGCTTTGCCCAAAACCACTAATCCGTGCATTTGATACGAGATGCCAATACCTTTAATTTTCTTCGAATCAATCTGCGCTCGTTGCAACAGTCTAGCCGTAGCTTGCTTGCAAGCGTCCCACCACATTTCGGGGTCTTGTTCTGCCCAGCCTGCTTGCTTGGCCATCATCGGCATTTCTACATCGGGATACTGAGCGGAAGTGACCGTTTTGCCCGTTTTGCCATCCAATAAAGCCGCTTTTAATGAAGAACTGCCAACGTCGTATCCGATAAAATACATGGGTAAGTGGATTTTTTATAACTTTTTTGATAATTAAATAGAGGTGTATAATTTTTTAAATAACATTTTGTCGCCTTTATCTATTATCTAAAAAAATATGTTTTGAAATAGGTTATTTTTGTTTGTTTTAAGAAACTTTTTGTTTTAAATTTGTGTCATCTGAGATAAAAAGTTAGTATTAAAAATAATGTTTTCGTCAAATGAATGATAAGTGATAAGTTATTTTAATGAATAGTATAGATACGAACTACTTGTATCATAAAATACAAAACTATCCTTCATCATCCATCAATTATCGTTTATCATTTATTGTAGTTGACGACCACATTGTAAAAAGTTTGCGATGAAACAAAGTGCCAAAGGGTTTCACCCCCTATCTTATCTAAAACAACATTGGTTCAAACTAGCGTTCATGACCATTCTGTTGTATTTATTCATTCAAAAAGATTTTCGATTTAGCATCAATCTACAATCACCGAACGAGACCGAATCCTTGGAAATGAGTCCTCAAGAATATGTGCCACAAAGGGCTCAAAAAAAAGAAATATTTACGGAAAGAAAGAAAGAAACGACCAAAATTTTGGACAAATTTGAAATGCCTTCTATCTTTTCTAGTAAGCCCAAAGTTAATCCAATGGCGCCTCTAGAGAAATTAGCCGATAAGACGAAACACGATTATTTGAAGCGTTTTGCTAGAGTCGTTATTAACGAACGGCAGAAATACGGCATTCCTTCCTCCATTATTTTGGCCTGTGGTTTATTGCAAAGTCACGCTGGGCAGCGAGATATGGCCATCAAAGGCAATAATCACTTTGCGTTGACCTGTAATGGCTGGTTTGGCGAGTCGGATGCGTACCAAGGAACTTGTTATCGACATTACGAAAACGCGTGGACTAGTTTTAGAGACCATAGTAATTACTTGACTTCCGAAAAATTTGCGTCGCTGAAATCCCTCGGTAGTAACAATTATAAGGGTTGGGCAAATGGTTTGGAGCAATTAGGCTACGGTGATGAAATTCCCGATTTGGCGAGCCACTTAATTAGCATAATTGAAACGTACGGTCTAGCGGAATTAGATAATCGTTGATTAATTTGGGTTGCGAGCTGTGGGTTATGAGTTTCGAATTTTCTGATTACAACGTTTTGCGTAGCTAGATTCAATGGGAACACGGATTTAACGGAAAAAGACGCCGATTTAACCTGTCAAGGATTTATGACTTGAACCACTAGTCCGTTAAATCCGTGCTCCTATCGGACTATGATTATAAATACGCAATCCGTGATAATCAACAAATTTTTTACTACAACAGATAAACGGTAGCCTTTTTGATTGACTCAAAATTGGCAGCTATTTTGTTGAAAATAGCAGATTTGTTTTGATAGAAAGCAAATCTATCGTTTTCATTATCAGCATGTCGAGGAGTTAGTGGGTATATCTGCTAACTCCTTTTGTTGTTTTATTTCTATCAGAAATGATAATTTTTACGTTGAAATGGTAGAAGTATTCTGGAATATTTTAAATTTATCCTAGTTTCAGAATTGACTTTTGATGAGGATAGAAAAAATACACTCAGTTAGAGTATGTCTAAAAATTTTGTTGTATCAATTTGTGAAGTCCGTAATTATCTATTGACATCGGTTTGATTGTTTGATGGCTTGATTGTTTGATGGTTACCGTAACAGAGGAACCATCAAACTATCTAATCATCCAACCATCAAAAAAATCAAATAGTTACAAATTGTTGATTTTGAGACAGTTGAAAATTTAAACATGCTCCAAGACTTGAATTACAAATATACAAACTAATCACTAGTCACTAATCACTAGTCAGCTAATAACGAATAACTAATCACCACACCATGCTTCTACTAGAAAGTTCGCTCTCTTTATTTTTTGGTCGATTTCATCCCGTTTTCGTCCACTTACCCATTGGATTTTTACTAATTGGGGTATTGATGGAGTTTTTTAACTCCAACGCCCGCTCCAAAAACATGGATACCGCTATTGTTTTTTCCTTTCGTTTGGGCGCTTTGAGCGCTTTTGTAGCGGCGGGAATGGGGTGGTTGCTAGCTAACGAAGGCGGCTACAACGAGAGTCACCTCTTTTGGCACCGCTGGCTGGGGATTGGAGTTGGCGTATTATCGGTATTGGCGTTGGTGGTCAAGGGAGGTCTGTTCAATATGTCTAGTTTAGTGTATAAAGGATTGCTGGTCGTTATGATTGGTATGTTGATGGCAACGGGTCACTTGGGGGGAAATATGACGCACGGTGCGACGTACTTAACCGAGTATTTGCCTTTTGGCAAAAATAAGAAAAGCCTGGAGCGAAAATCGTTTTCTGACCCCGATTCGGTTGCTATCTATGCGGATATTATTCAGCCCATGTTTAAGCAGACCTGTTTTGAGTGCCATAATGCGGATAAAGCGAACGGGGGCTTGCGGATGCACACGCCCGAGTTGTTAATGGCGG
The DNA here is from genome assembly GCA_039024375.1 of Bacteroidota bacterium. Classification (GTDB taxonomy): domain Bacteria; phylum Bacteroidota; class Bacteroidia; order Chitinophagales; family Saprospiraceae; genus JAFMDF01. The sequence continues at coordinate 2,278 of JBCCQK010000420.1, read as the reverse complement.
GAGGTGATGGAGGGCCAATCTTGGTGAGTGGAAAAGCGGTGGACAGTGAGTTGTATAAGCGAATTACCAAAGACCCCAACAGCAGAAAGTTTATGCCGACGGGCGGTAGAACGCATTTGGGGTACAAGGAGGTGCAGTTGGTAGAGTGGTGGATAGACCAAGGGGCATCCTTCGAAGCGAGTGTAGCGGAAGCGGATATTCCAAAAGACATCAAGCGGATATTGGAGGATGATTTTAACGTGAGTTTAGTAAAAAAATCGTACGTAGAAACGGCAAGTGTGGCCGCTATTGAATCCGCTACTTTTGAAGAAATTAGAGCCTTAGGTTTCACGGGCAATCCGTTGGCGAGCGGGAATAACTTTCTGGATATCCGTTATAATAAATTGGGAAGTACTCCTTCGAAAGCGGACGTAGAAAAATTGTTGGACGCAAAGGAACAAATTACTTGGCTCAACTTGGCGAATCAGCAAATTACGGATGATATGTTACCCGTGATTGGTCAATTGACTAGCTTGACGCGTTTACAACTGCAACAAAATCCGATTTCTGATAATGGAATTACTGCACTTAGCAGCTTAAAAAACTTAGAAACGCTCAATTTGTATGGTACGGATATTACGGACGCCGCCCTATCTGCGCTGGAAAAATTACCCAATTTGAAAAAAGTATTCCTCTGGCAAACGAACGTAACGGCGGACGGTATCGAAGATTTGAAGGCGAAAATGCCTAAGTTGAGCGTGACGATGGGACAAGCGATTTCTGCCAAATCCTAGTTATATTAGGAACAGAGTAAATCAGTGAAAAAGGTTTTTACAAAACGCCGACAAAATGTATTAGGTCCGAAGCAAAGGATTTTATCACAAAAGTGATGGATAGCTTCTGTTCCAGAGTATTTGGAAAGTACAGAAAGTTGCCTACTAGGAGTGTACAGATGGAGGTATTTACTAATCATGTAACCTCCAATAGAGGCCATTTTTCAATGAAGAAAAATGACCTCATACATAGAGAGAATCATTAAAGGCATCACAAATAAACATTTATTTAGGGACTTTTCAAAGTAAGTATTCTCTATTTCTACGCTTAAAATTTTTCTAACAAACAGATTCCTACTTGATAAAATTGCTTAGCTTAAAACGGCGGAATATTATTTTAGGAAATTAATGAATCCCTATTATTCTGTAACGGATGAAAAGAGGAAAGTTTATTTCTAAATAGCGTAGGAAAGGAGTAAATAGAGGCAATTTTGGGGCTATTTAGGTCAAATAGCCAGCAGTATAAAAACGTGCACCCAGTTATTCTTCGGTGTGGTGGTGAATCAAATAAGGGCGGAGTTCCGCTAGAATTTCTTCTCGCAGTAGGCCGATTTCTACGGGGATGTCGGCAGATTCTAAGATAACAATACCTGCTCCCTGATTTCTTGGGTGCGGGTCAATCAAGCCGACATACACTTTTTTGACGTTTCTATGCGCAATGGCTCTAGCGCAAGAAGGCGTTCTTCCGTGGTAAGAACACGGCTCTAATGTCACAAATATCTCCAAATCTGCTGCTTCTTCATCAACTTGTCGGAGCGCCATCGCCTCTGCGTGGTCTTGTCCAGGCCGATTGGTGTGCCCCCGAGCGATGATTTTACCATACTGCACAATGACACAGCCTACGGGTGGATTGGGGCGACATTTTGGTAAAGCTTTCCGTCCTTCCAAGATGGCTTGTCGCATGAAGTATTTTTGACGTTCTTCGGTCATACAAAAGTCGAAACTATTTTAGTTCCACAGTATCTGCTTCCTCCTGTTAACAGATTTTATTTACCAATCGTTTATCCTAACTAGAGAATTTTGACCAAACCTACGGGCTTTATTTCAATACTTCATTCATTTTTGGGAAATTTTGACGCATTTTGTTTGTTTTTATCAATAGACTTTTGTTTCAATTCTACGCTAGTGCGATTAAAAGAAGCGCTTGCGATGATAATGATGATTGCACGATTAATTTCAATTCCAACCTGGTGCGATTAAAAGTCCACAAGTTATCAGAAGGTTTTTGTTTGACAATTGTTTCAATTCCAACCTGGTGCGATTAAAAGCAGATAGTTTTTTGCTTAAATACGGCCGAGAGGTTGTTTCAATTCCAACCTGGTGCGATTAAAAGAATACCAATCGCCCATTTCTTCGTGTTCGTTGAGGAGTTTCAATTCCAACCTGGTGCGATTAAAAGCGATTCGTTGATATTTTTCTAAGGTTTTCCACCAAGTTTCAATTCCAACCTGGTGCGATTAAAAGTT
>JBCCQK010000419.1:0-7754 GCA_039024375.1 Bacteroidota bacterium | reverse complement strand
TTTTGTATTATGTACGGTATAAATTTAGGGTTTCTAATGTTAGGACAAATTAAATTTATGCCATATTTTACACCGAAGTAAAATACTAAACTGTTTAGCAACAACAAAATACAGCCCAAAACATTTAGGCGACATTATCGGTAGAAATAATTGCTAAATAGGCGACCAGCCTTCCATAACCTATTACAATATAGCTGATAATCTTTTTAAATCAGGCTCTCAATAAAAGAAGTCATTTTTATCATCATTAGAAAATGACTATCACCCAAGACGGCACATACTGGCAAGTTAGTACGTACATCAATAAATCGTTCTACGAACGGTCAATAATAAAATTTGTTTTCTCTTGATTGCTAAGCGTCCTCTAAAAAGATACTTAGTAATCAATGGTTGATAATCAAAGCACTAGAACAGATTTTAGCACAAGAGAAACGTAAGGGATGAGGAATTAAATATACTACGCAAAATGACGAGATTATTTTTTCGATTAGCTAGGCAAATTTTTTCAGCATAGCCCAGCTACGTTGAAAAAATTTAACGAAACCGTCAGATGTGTAGGTTATTTATTTCGTTATCCCTAACTAGGTAAATCTTGTAATCCTGTCTAGTCAGCATACAATCCTAAATTTAAAACAATCAATTTTGATTATGAAACGATTATTTTACCCACCTCCCATCAGATTTTTACTGATGGTTTTTCTCTTTTCTTTTGCAGGTCATAGCCTGCTACACGCTGAGGGTTCTATTGATTTCAGAGGCTACCCTGGACATAGGTTATTTTACAATGTAGAACAGAATCAGCAGCTTAAAGTATTTGTCCGAGCGGGCGAATTCATCAACGTTGGTTCTAGTCACGTCGGTATCAACGGAGGTAAAATTATCGTTTACAATCCAAATGGAGTGGCGGTAGATTCCTTTGATGGGACTGGAAACATCGGCATCATTTATAATGACACCCAAGAATTGACTGGCCCAACGGGGACGCAGTTCGGTCAGAACGGATATATTCCAGGAGTTGTTCAAGTGGGTGCGGGCGAAGGTGGTGTTTGGAGTATTCGTTTGACTTATCCCAATCCTGCAAGAAAGCAGTTTAGTAGCGAATTATTAAATTCCACTCCTTGGAATAGAGCTGCTAACCAACCTGGAGGAGCCATCTCTCCCGATGGAGAAGCCCAAAGAGTTGCACTAGCTTGGGATGTGACAGTAACCCAAGGTAGCGCTGGTAACGCAGGAGGGACAAAAACGGAAGGTCGGCTGTATTCTAATGAGTATATTTCCATGTTAGATGGGAATGGCCGTTCCACTTCTCCTACCTTTTTTGTATTAACCAGAGCGGGCTATTTGTACCAAGTAGATTTTGACAGAACAGACCCTTGGGGCTTTCCATTGAACTCTAACTCTTTGGGAATTACCGATGCAGACCGCATGCCTATTTATATGTCTGCCCCCGATAGCGTTGGCGCATATATTCGTTCGGCGGATACGAGTGTTTGGGTAGATGGTCAGAATTATCTCTACGACCCACAGGCGGAAGACAGCGGTGACCTTATTAATAATAAGATATTTTTCAATACGCCGGATGTGAGTATGCCCTCTTCGGCACTCGTAACGGATTTGAACTTGAATAATACGCACGAAACTTGGCTGTTTAACTCCGTACCTGCGGTAGAAGGAGCAGCTAGACCATTCACCTTTAGAGGAAACATCCCCGCTAATAGTTTCTGTTCAAGAGATTTAACGGCCGAAGAAGGAGGTGGCGGCTTCTTCATCTTTGACTCCCAATTGGAAGGGTTGGCGACCGTGATGATAGACATTAACGGGAATGGAACGTTTACCGATGAAGTCGATGTAACGCTCACCAAAAGTACGGCGGGTGGTTTAGACTCTATTCCTTGGAATGGTTCGGACGGTACGGGAGCGGTCTTGCCCGCCAATCCTGCTTTTACTTTTCAATACGACCTAACAGTTCGTGGAGGAGAGATGCACCTGTTGATGTTGGATATTGAAAATAACGCTGGCGGCGTAACGATGACTCGATTGAATGGCCCTGGTGGCCCCGATAATACTTTTTATTACGACCACTCGGGAATTAATGGCGAGACGAGTGGAGGTGTGGCGGGTAATCCACAACCCACGACCATGCCTTTTATCTATTCGGATGGTTTTGGTAATAATAACTTATTAGACCAATGGGCCTTTATCGAAACGAATAACTTCGGAACTGGAACATTGACGTTAAACATCATTGACAATTGTAACCCAACGGATAGTGATAACGATGGCGTACCCGATATTGTGGATATTGATGACGATAACGACGGTGTACCCGACTTATTGGAATATTGTCACCCAACCGAAGGCTTTGCTTGTTTGCCGAACGGTTTAGACCCAAGTGGAGATTCGGATAATGATGGGGTGCTAAACTATTTGGACGCCAACGATACGGCGGTCGGAAATAATTGTACCGATGCGAATGCCGACGGCATTTGTGACCAAATTTTAGGCATTTATGACACCGATAGCGATAACGTTCCCGACCACCTAGATTTAGACTCGGATAATGATGGCATTACCGATTTGGTGGAAGCGGGTCACGGACAAGCCGATGTGGACGGCAATGGCATCATTGACGGCGACAATGTGGCTTTTGGTGCTAATGGCTTGTTCAATCAGCTAGAAACGAATGATACTCCAACGGGAGTTGCTAACTACGTCCCTTGGGATTGGGATAGCGATGGCATTCCCGACCACGACGATTTAGATTCGGATAATGATGGTATTTTAGATGTAATAGAAGCGGGCTACGCCAACTCCGACTCGGACCAAGATGGTCGAGTGGATGATGGAAACGGTAATGTTCCAATGGTTAGTACAACGGGTTTAGTACCATTGATTGACCCCGCCATTACAGGTAATCCAATTCCGTTACCTATTGATTGGGATAGTGACGGCGTTCCCGATTGGCACGACTTAGATTCGGATAACGACGGTATTTTGGATGTGACCGAAGGCGGTTATCAAGGAAATGATACCAACGGCGATGGGCGAATTGACGATGGCGCAGGAAATGTGCCAACCGTGAATAGTGACGGCTTGCCACCCGTGATGGACCCCGATTTGACGAATCAGTCGATTAATTTGCCGCCCGATACGGACAGTGATAATGTACCTGATTGGCACGATTTAGATTCGGACAATGACGGTATTAATGATACGGTTGAAAATGAAAACCCTGATGGTGACGGAGATGGATTTATCGGAACGGGACCCATTACCGTAGATGTAAACGGTATCGCTACGGCGGATGCGAATGGCCCCGTAGTCCCAACGCCTGGCGTTGTGAATACGGACGGTGAAGGCACTGGGGACTTTAGGGACTTAGATGCGGACGGCGACGGTATTAATGACGTCATTGAAGGTGGATTGAGTGACCCCGATGGAGACGGGATTGTTGGAACGGGAACCCCCGCTGTTAATCCTTTCGGACAAACCACGGAAGCCAACACCTCTAATCCACCCGATACGGATAATGATGGAACGCCCGATTTTCAACAAGTTCAAGAAGAGGAAGTGTGTGATACTCCCGATACGCCCGTTTTAGTATCGACTGCTACCGAAATATGCGAAGGTGAAAGTGTGACTATTAGCATTAGTAATTTTGTGGATACATTAAATTATGTTTGGACTAAAACTAACGGCGACCAGACCGAACAAATTACGGTAACGGGTGCAGATTTAACTCTCAATCCAGTTGCCGCCAACGATTCGGGCACTTACACGGTTGTTGCTGCTAAGGATACATGTACTTCGGGTACATCAAATGCTATAACCATCGTGGTAGGTGCAAAGCCCGATACGCCAATTTTATCAACTTCCGCTTCGGAAGTTTGCGAAGGTGAATCGGTGACGATGACCATTGCGGGAGCAACTGGCCCCGATGTAATTTATACCATTACGGCGGTGACCGCAACGGGTATTTCCGAATTTACGGTCAACGAACCAACGCTGACTCTGGACCCCGTGACGCTTTCTAACGCAGGAACTTACACGGTAGTGGCTAGTCAAAACGGCTGTCCTTCGGATGTTTCTAACAGTGTTGTGTTGTCCGTCAAACCTCGTCCCGATGCACCGACGTTGACGGTCGATAAAGATATTCACTGCGAGGGGGACCGCTTAGAGTTTATGGCTACGCCCGTTGCTGGCGCTACCTACGAATGGACGTTTACGAATCCAGAAGGACGAGTGGACCCGCTGGCAACAACTACTTTCCCCAGTTTGGTTATTGAAAACCTAGTGGCCACCAATACGGGGGACTACCAAGTTAGAGTAGTTTTGGATGGTTGCCCGTCAGAGCCGTCTAACGACGTGGCGATTGATGTAGAAGCGGGTGGACTACCCGATTTGATGGTCAGTTCTTCCGCCGATGCGGGTAGTGCTGCTTGCGAAGGTGAAACGGTCACGTTGACCGCAACGGAAATAGAAGGCGTTACTTACGAGTGGTCTGGTCCCAATGGCGTAGTTGGAAACAGTGCGACTGCGCTGATTTTAGAAGCAACTGTGGCGGATAGCGGAGAATATACTTTGACGGTAATGGTGAACGGCTGTCCAAAAACTTTTGGCGCCGTGACGGTGCAGGTGAATCCAAAACCCGAGACGCCTACGTTAACGAGTGACCAAACGACCGTTTGTCCAGGCGAAGGTTTTACGCTGTCCACTGATGCGGTGGAGGGAGAGGAGGTTACTTATGACTGGCAGTTAAATGGAACTTCGCTCACGACTACGGAAGACCCCAATTTGGTCATCGTCTCCGCTACGACTGATGATTCTGGAAATTATACGGTAATTGTTAACGCTAATGGTTGTGTCTCGGATGCTTCCGAACCCGTGGAAATTACCGTAGAACCTCCACTAGAAGGAGACATTACGATGGAACCCATGGATGGGGTTTGTGAAGGCCAAACGGTCACTTTAACTGCACCAGCAGCCGAAGGAGCTAGTTACGAATGGACGGGGCCTGATGGATTTACCGCTACGACCCAAGCCATTACTATCGAAAATGTGAGTTCGGCGAATAACGGAGATTACTCGGTAGTGGTGACGGTTAACGGTTGCCCTACTACTTTAGGCCCAGTTACTTTAGAAATTAACCCAAAACCCGAGCAACCAACGTTAAGTAGTGATTCGGAAACGGTCTGCCCAGGTGAAGGTGTAACGCTAACGTCAACCGAAGTGACTGGAACGGCGATTACCTATGATTGGTTGTTGAATGGCGAGTTGGTAACAACTACCGAAGACCCAGAATTAATTATTATCGATTTTCAAGAAGCAAATGCTGGAGATTACACGGTCATTGCTAAGGATGGTTCCTGCCCGTCCGATGCTTCCGAACCCGTTTCTGTTACTTTGAAAGAAGATTTAGAAGGCGTAAGTGCTTCTTCGAATAGCCCTGTATGTATTGGCGATACGATTCAATTGATGGCAACGGATGTGGAAAATGCGACCTACGAATGGACGGGGCCGAATGGCTTTTCTTCTTCCGAGCAGAATCCAATAATTCCCGATGCTTCCGAAGCAAATGCGGGAGATTACAATCTGACAGTAACCGTTGATGGTTGTCCCGCAACGATTCCACCCGCAACGGTAGAAGTCACACCAAAACCAGCAGCACCTACCGTTTCGGTTAACGAAGGACCGTTCTGCGAAGGAACACCTGCAACCATTACGGTGACGGACCCTACGATGATTCCCGAAGGAACTACTTTTAGCGTGTTAGATTCGGCGGGCAATACCGTTGCTTCGGGTAGTATGGCGACCATTGACGTACCGACTGATGGATTGGCGGGTACGAATATATTCACCGTCATTTCTCAAATTGATGGCGGTTGTCCGAGTGAGCCTTCCAACCCCGTTTCCATTGAAGTAACACCGAAGCCAGACGAAATGGCGATGATTATGGACCCCGAGCAAACGGGTGACTGTGGAGAAGCTCCGATAACCATCGAAGCGGTAGCTCCGACTCAAGGAACAGGAATGTGGTCTAGTGATAATCCAGATGTTGTATTTGATAATTCGAATAGTCCGAGTACGGGTATCAGTGGTTTAGCCGAAGGGGATAATACGATAACGTGGACTTTATCGAACGAAGCCTGTGGAGAATATTCTTCTGAAAGCATCACTATCACGATTAATACACCTGTGACGGTAGCCAACGACGATAGCTTTACCATTTTAAATACCGAAGCGATTACGAACGAATCGGTCACGAATAATGATACACCCATGGACGGTTCCGTAACGGTGCTAAACGGTTCAGCTAACGGAACGGGAACGATTGACGCTAATGGTAATTTGAATTACACGCCCAATGCGACTTTCGTCGGAACGGACCAAATCACCTACGAATTGTGCAATACGGATTGTCCAGAGTTACCCTGTGACCAAGCGACGGTAACCATCACGGTAGAACAAGACCCCGCTAACTTAGAATGTGAGGTGCCTGACGTGATTTCTCCGAATAATGATAATTTGAATGATGCGTTAGTGATTCCTTGCTCGGATTTCAAAAACGTCAGTATTCAAATTTTCAACCGTTGGGGAGATAAGGTGTACGAATCTAATAATTATCAAAACGATTGGATGGGGACTCACGATGGTGCGGATTTACCGCCTGGGCCTTACTACTATATTTTTGAAGAAAATGGCGCTGAACCAACAACGGGTTGCGTATCCATTGCAAGATAGGTAAGTACGTTGACTACTTGTGGCGAGTCCAATGGCGAGTCGCAAGTGGTTAATCTCTCTTGAACTTAAAACTAATTTTTAAAATGAAAAGAATTATATATACAACTGCCTTCTTGCTGATGGGCCTAGCGGCAATAGCACAGAACGATGTGCAGTACACCCATTATCTTTTTAATCGGATGGCCTACAATCCCGCCTACGTTGGTAGCACGGGCATTCCATCCATCAACGCATTGTATCGAAACCAATGGGCAGGCTTAGAGAAAGCCCCTCGAACGGGAACGATTAATTATCAAACGCCCATTCAATGTGGTCGGGGAGGTTTAGGCTTTGGTTTTACGTCCGACCAAGCGGCTATTTTTAACAGTAATCGGCTCGATGGAGCGTATTCCTACGGATTCAACGTTTCGGAAAAAGGAAGACTGAGTCTTGGTTTAGGGGCGCAATTCGAATTTGGTCGTGCCGACTATGCTCGAACCAATCCACTCGATGCGGGTGACCAAACCATTTTAAACGGTGGCGCAGAACTCACTAATAATAGAGTGAATTTCGGGGCAGGATTGTACTACACGCACAATAATAATTTCTTCGTTGGCTTGTCGGTTCCTCAATTATTAAAGAATTCTTATTTCCAAAATATCGGCATTTCGGGGGACGGTAATGATTTTCACACTTATTATTTAATGACGGGCTTTTCCGTAGATTTGACAAATAATATTCAACTAGTACCGGGTGCGCTAGTTAGTTTTCATAGAAATAGCATCTTTGAATTTGACGTGAATGCCAACTTGGTCTTCTTACAAAAGTTATGGGTAGGATTGAATTACCGAGCAGGGGATTCCGTTTCGGGCCTCGTCCAATATCAGTTGACGGATGCCATTCGAGCGGGATTTGCGTACGATTTCACAACTTCCGAAATTAGAAATTACTCTAACGGGACGCTAGAATTTATGCTTTCTTACGCATTTAATAACTTTAGTAAAAATATCAGTAACCTGCGTTACTTTTAAAAT
>JBCCQK010000418.1:0-7761 GCA_039024375.1 Bacteroidota bacterium | reverse complement strand
TTCATTGCTAATTGTTCATTGCTAATTGTTCATTGCTAATTGTTCATTGCTAATTGTTCATTGCTAATTGTTCATTGCTAATTGTTCATTGCTAATTGTTCATTGTTTCCATTGCCCATCGACCAATCGCCAAATATTTAGCGGATTATCTTTTTTTAAAGCGTCGGGTAATAGCTCGTTGGGAAAATTTTGGTAGCAAACGGGTCTTACAAAACGTTTGATGGCGTTGGTTCCAACCGAAGTGGTCTGAGGAGCGGTCGTTGCTGGAAAAGGCCCGCCGTGGACCATCGAATGGCAGACTTCCACGCCCGTTGGGAAGCCATTGAGCAAGACTCGACCTACTTTTCGCTCTAAGATAGGAAAGAGTTCTGAAAAGTTCGCAAAATCTTTGGGCGTACCGTGAATGGTGGCCGTCAAATGGCCCGATAAGTTTTTAGCGGCGCTTAATATTTCTGATTTATCATTGGTAGTGACCAGCAAACTGGAAGGCCCAAATATCTCTTCTGCCCACGCTGGATTTTTTTTAAAATTGGTGTAATCAGTAGATAGTAAGGTGGCAACGGCACTGCACTCAGTAGGCGCTTTGCTGCCTTGAGACAGTACTTGAATGGCCGCTTGGTTTTGAAGTTGTTCAAGTCCTTTTTCAAAGGCATTTTGAATACCAGAAGTGAGCATAGTGCCAGCCGTAATGCTATTGATGGCTTTATTTAAATTGTCCTGAAAATCAGTGAACTGAGAAGATTGTAAGCCGAAAACTAGACCAGGGTTCGTGCAAAATTGACCGACCCCTAACGTAATAGAATTGGCTAATCCGCTAGCTATTGCTGCGCCTTTGGTGTTAAGAGCATCGGGCAAAATGAATACAGGATTGGTGCTACCCATTTCGGCAAAAACGGGAATCGGAACAGGCCGTTGATTGGCCCTATCAAAGAGCGCTTTTCCTCCCCGAAAAGACCCCGTAAAACCTACTGCTTGAATAAGTGGATGTAGTACCAAGTGGCCACCCACTTCGTTGGTTTTGCCTTGTATGAGGGAGCAAACGCCTTCGGGCATTCCCGTTTTCTTGGCTGCTTCAATAATTGCTTTTCCGACCAGTTCCGATGTGCCTGGATGCGCTGGATGTCCTTTGATGACTACGGAGCAGCCGCTTGCTAATGCCGAAGCCGTATCTCCACCCGCCACCGAAAAGGCTAATGGGAAATTGCTTGCGCCAAAGACGGCCACTGGACCAATCGGGCGTAATAAATGGCGAATATCGGCTTTTGGAGCGGGCTGTCGGTCGGGCTGAGCCGTGTCGATTCGGGCATCTACCCACGACCCTTCACGGACGACCGAAGCGAACAGTTTGAGTTGGTTCATTGTTCGGCCTCGCTCGCCTTGTAGTCGGCCTTGAGGGAGTGCCGTTTCGGCCGTGGCTCTTTGAATGAGCGTATCACCTAAGGCCAGTATTTCGTTGGCAATTTGCTCTAAAAATTGCGCAATTTCTTCGGGCGATTTTTGGCTGTAGATGGGAAACGCTGTTTCTGCTAGTTGTACCGCTTGGTCCACTTCTAGGGCCGTTGCTTCGTGAAACAAAACGGGCAATGGCATCCCCGATTCGGGATTGATGGCAGAGAAAGTGGTCGTTGGGCTGTTGGTGGCTCGGTGTCCGATGAGTTGTTGTCCAGAGATTGTTGGCATATCTTAGTGAAATCTAAAATGACTGATTATAAAGGGATTGCGTCGTTCTGATTTTACTTTGTTACGCAAACCATTATATATTTGGGAGCATCTTAATCGAACTAAATCAGCCATTTGCAAGAGAGAAAATGAGTTCTTGTTGTCGAGCAGATACTTTATTAATAGCCATTTGTGGACTTGCTTTTGGGTGAACAGGACAGCGTAAAGGACGGTCTTCGGCAGGTTTCGCTAGCACATCAGCAATTGCGCGGGGTACATCCATTGGGTCGGTTGTTGAATTGGCCCCTTCAGACATTTGGCCCATCGGGGCTGTCCATCTTGGATAGGCTTCCACTAGCTCATCGGACATTCGCTCTTTTAAAGCAGTTGTCAATGTAAGGTGATTGTCCCAGATTTTGGTGGGATAACCACCCGGTTGGATAATTGTCATTCCTACACCGGTACCTTTCATCTCGTAGGACAACTGCTCACTAAGTGCTTCCAAGGCAAATTTCGTTGGTGAATATTGCCCAATTCCAGGTACAATTAAGCGACCGAGCATTGACGTTACATTGAATACATGACCGCCTCCGTTTGCCCTCATTACGGGTAATACTTCCCGGCAAAGTCGTTGTGCACCAAAAACGTTGGTCTCGAACATCAATCGAGTCGCTTCCATATCTTGCGCCTCAACGGGCCCTCCTATTGCAATACCCGCATTATTAATCAGGACATCAATATTCTTAGTGTATTCTAGTGCTTTAGCGACGCCTGCCTTCACTTGCTCGTCGTTGGTTACGTCAATTTCAATAACGGTAATATCAAGGTTGTCTCGCTTGGCCAAGTCAAGTAGTTCAGCTGCTTCGGGGCGAGGCAAATTCCGCATGGTAGCGAAAACTTTGGCTCCTAATCGAGCGTAATATTTTGCTCCCGCACGTCCAAAACCTGAAGAAGAGCCTGTGATAAGAATAGATTTTCCAGTTAAATCAGGTACTTGTTCTTTACCTCGTATAAATTCGGGCATTTTCAACCCAAGTCGATTTACGGTCATATTTCCACCAATAGCCGCCAATCCGACCGTTCCAATCCCTGCGCCTAATAGTAATTTTCGACGGCTGAATTTCGATTTTTTCTCTTGCTTCGGGGTAGAATTACTTTCCATAATTATCATTTATTGGTTAAAAAAATTTAATTGGGTAAGTCCTCTTTAGTCTGAACCTTTTGAGGATTTTTATTACGAGCGTAAGATAGTCCTTCTGCCCATAATCGCTGCATCAATTCGGGGTCGAAAATAAATGCGTTCTCCACCAAAACGTGTGGGGCAAAGTAGTAATTGATAGCTGAATTGTCGCTAACGCTTTTGTATTTTCCAATCAAAATATCATCCTTCCCAATTTTGTCCATCATGAACTGTAATGTCCGTAGCAATACATCGAATGGGTCGGTACAGCGGAGATTGATAGCCGACAGTTTTTCGGGACGAAGATAAATGGCGTCGATGTATTTCGCACCCAAATCCAATGCGGGATGAACGGGAAGGTAGTCCCCGTAGCCGCCATCGGCATATTCGTGGCCATTTTTAATGACTAAACTCATAAAAGGCACAAAATTGGCTGAAATCCACATCCAATCGCAAAAATCTTTATAGCTATGGTCTAAAATGGACTTATATTCCGTTTTAAAATTGGTGAAATTACAAACCGTTACGATGACGTTTTTGCCACTTTTTATCAGTCGATTGTAATCTTCCTCCAAGAATATCCTACTGATTAATTTGCGTAAATTGGAACTATCGCCGAAGGTAGTTCGCTTTTTCCAAAACATTTTCACCGAATTGAAATGATTAATTTTAGAAGAGTACAAGCGTCCTTTTTTCTTGATGGTAAAAGGACAGTTGGCGAAAATGTCTTTTTGCGTTACCTTCAAGAAAGCAGTCTTTAAGCGTTTTACTTCACCAAGCGCTAGCAATGGTAAAAGCAGACTTCCCGCAGAAGTCCCTACGTAAATATCATAATCTTTTTGTTCTTCCAAAATGAGGTGTTCGGCAATACCGCCCGCAAAAGCGCCTTTTGCTCCTCCACCAGAAATGACTAAGGCCCGCATGAAGGTTTAGTTTGATGATGTATATTTGCGCTAAAATAATTTTTGTTTGGACAAAAAGTAAAATAGTCTTCACAAATTATTGATTTCTGAAAAAACTATTTGATGGAGGTCTTGTTTTTTATTAAAACAGAGCAGGGATTTCTGAAAATTACGCAATTAAAAGCATAAAAATGATACTACTACTTTCACCCGCCAAAACCTTAGATTTCAGCGATGCGGATTTAAAAAAGCATACGGAGCCCAGGCTCTTAGAAGATAGCGATAAGTTGGTCAAAGTTCTAAAGAAAAAATCGGCCGATGACCTTAAAAGTTTGATGAAGGTCAGCGATAATATTGCCAGTTTGAATGTGGCCCGCTTCAAGGAATTTTCTACACCTTTCACGACCGAAAATGCCAAACAATCTATCTTAGCCTTCAAAGGAGATGTATATCAAGGATTGGCCGCCGATACCTTCGGTCCTGCCGAACACGAATTTGCTCAAAAACACTTACGGATTCTTTCGGGACTTTACGGAATTTTACGCCCCATGGATTTGATGCAGCCCTATCGTTTAGAAATGGGGACCAAGCTCAAAAATGGCAAGTACAAAAATCTCTACGAATTTTGGGATAATCGAATCACCAACGTTCTGAACGAAGATTTAAAGAATAGTTGTGGGAATACCATCGTGAACTTAGCTTCCCAGGAATATTTTAAGTCCGTCAAAGTAGATAAACTGGAAGGCGATTTGCTAAACATTCACTTTAAAGAAAAGCGAGGCGATAAATTCAAGGTGATTGCTTTTAATGCCAAAAAAGCGAGAGGGGCGATGGCTAAGCAGGTGATAGAATTAAAAATCACGGATAAAGAGCATTTAAAAGCGCTGGAAGTAAATGGCTATGTTTTTAATGAAGGAATGTCGGATGAGGGGAACTATATGTTTGTGAAGGAGTGATGAGGCAGGAGATAGAGTTAGATTCTGTAACTCAGTTGACATAATTGTTGTATTGTTATATTGCTTTATTGTTCTCTTAACACTGTGCAAAACAACAATTTAGCAATACAACAATACAACAATACAACAATACAACAATATATCATCAAATTATCTCCTTGGCCGCTAGATACCGTTCCGCATCCAAAGCCGCCATACATCCCGTACCCGCTGCCGTAACTGCTTGTCGATACACATTGTCCTGCGCATCTCCACTCACAAATACGCCGGGAACTTTGGTTTTGGCAGTGTCTGGAACATTCAGCAGATAGCCCGCTTGGTCCATGTCTAACCAATCTTTGAAAATATCCGTATTGGGTTTGTGTCCAATAGCCGTGAAAAATCCCTTGATAGGAATCTCGGTCTTTTCGCCCGTTTTGTTATTCACTACTCGAACCCCTTCTACTTCTTCTGCGCCTAAGATTTCTTCCGCCTCGGTGTTCCAATGAATTTGAATATTGGGGGTTTTCATGACTCGGTCTTGCATAATTTTGGAAGCTCGCATTTCGTCTCTTCTCACCAACATATGTACCTTAGGGCATAGCTTGGCCAAATAAGTGGCTTCTTCGGCGGCTGTATCTCCCGCACCAACGACCGCAACGTCCGTTCCTTTGTAGAAAAAACCGTCACAAACTGCACAAGCCGAAACGCCTTTATTCATCAATCGTTGCTCCGATTCTAGACCCAACCATTTGGCACTAGCGCCCGTCGAAATGATGATGGTATGCGCTTGCACCTCGTCGCCCGTTTCGTTGTAAATTTTGTGGACAGGGCCTGAAAAATCTACTTTATTGATAAATTCGTAGCGAATATCCGTTCCGAAACGTTCTGCCTGTTTCTGAAAATGTTCCATCATTGCTGGACCCATAATACCATCTGGATAGCCTGGATAGTTTTCTACATCCGTCGTAATCATCAATTGACCGCCCGGTTCCATTCCCGTGTAAAGTACGGGGTTCATTCCTGCTCGTGCTGCGTAAATGGCTGCAGTGTAACCTGCTGGGCCTGAACCGATTATTACGCAATTATGAATATCTGCCATTTTAAAATTATAACAATTTACGGGTCGTAACGCTCCTTCGTTATCAACCACTTTGAGTTTTCAAAAATAGTTAAGGAGAACTAGGATATTGATTCGTAATTCGTTGACTAGTGATTAATTTAGCGAAGTACTGATTTACAAATTTGCAAAAATAGGCATTATTCGAAGATGCCCCAAACCACTTAAACGCTATCTTACGGGCCATCCGTCCACGGTTGACAGTCAGAACAAAGTAAACTGAAAACCAACGAGTTGTAATTGATTCACTAGCAATAATTTGCAATATTAGACGGGTAGCCCTATTATGGTCACAAATTGCTCGAACGATTAGTAAAACGTCTTGAAGTCCAATTGAGTTTTACAATAACGATTTTTTGATAGTAGATTTTTCACTCAATTTGCATCTGACTTCTGGCTTCCCTTTCACTTCTTTTTCTTCTTTCTTTTAAAAATAAAATCATAGGTCATCACCAAGACAATAGAGTGATAAATAGATTTAGCATTTTCAGTGGGGGTTAGCGAAAACAAATCATCGGGTGAAATATTAGAAAAATCGACCAGTTGTTGACCACCCGTGCGTCGGCCGACACCGTAGTCAATACCTAATGACATCTGGTTTTTCCAAACATTGAACAGCCCACCAGCAGAGAAATGGTAAATACTGGGTGTAGCAGCGAGGAAAGCAAAATCGCTAAATCCCTCTACTTCTTTTCGCTGATTAAAGTCGGTACGGAACCCCAATATTAAGGTGGATTCATTTTCTAGTTCGCGTTGTATGCCTAAGGCGACATTGCAGACCTGTTTATTACCCGTTTTGATACTAACTTCT
This sequence comes from Bacteroidota bacterium, assembly GCA_039024375.1. Classification (GTDB taxonomy): domain Bacteria; phylum Bacteroidota; class Bacteroidia; order Chitinophagales; family Saprospiraceae; genus JAFMDF01. Next base: position 1,154 of record JBCCQK010000418.1, on the reverse strand, counting down.
TCACTAAAATCGCCTAAAGAGAAACCGTCAAATGGGTCGTCGGTATCTTCCATAATGGTGTACGTTTCAATTTCGTGGAAATATTCGGTAGAAAAAGAGATACGGGTCTTTGGGTTAATGGCGAAGTCCAATCCGAAACCTAGCGACCACGGGGTTTTGTAATCTTTGAGGCTTACCCCGCTCAAATTTGATTTAATGAAAGTAGTGTCGGGACTTGGCTTGCGCAAATCGTCAAATTCGAAAGCTGCACTGCGGATAATATGGTTATAGGTAGGTGTAGTTAGGGTCAAGCCAAATTTGAATTTGGGGGGTTGCCACGAAAGTCCAAACTTGGTCAGCATTCCTCCGCTTGCCGTAAAACTATATCTCAATTTAGACCGCCAGCCGAAAATGAGTTGCTCTGGACGGTCTCGATTAACAATTTCCTTGGCGATTTCAATGTTGGTGCTTTCCGAATGAAAAACGACAAACTGGGAAACGCCTAGCGAAATATTAGCGCCCATTTGATAAGACATGCCAAAACCCATCCAACGCTCAGACAATCGGCGTTGAAAATCGAGATTACCAATAAAAATCTGTAAATCCGAATCGGGCACCCGACCGATTTCTCGGCCTCGAAAATTCAAATTGGATTTGAAACGGGTAAAAGTAGTAGCTCCTCCTCGAAAACGCTCATTGTTGAACAATCGGAACCCCACGGCAGCAAAACCCGATGTGAAGCCAAAGTCCCTGTCTCTGACTTTGGTGCCGTTTCCTAAGAAATTTCTAGTTTCTAAAACGGCGAAGGTGGGGGTTAGAAAAGAAAGGGAAAGGCCGAACTCTTCGCCCGTCCCCATGGCGCCGGGGTTGTAGAAAATAGCCGTTTCATCTTCGGTCGAAGCAATGACAGCGCCGTTCAATAGTAGTCCTTTGGCGCCATATTGATTTGTCCAATAGTGGGCGTCGGTTTGTGCAAAGGTAGCACCAACTCCCCAAAAGTATATCCATCCTACTAGTAAATACCTCATGTTTAATTGTATCTTTCGGGAATAGGTAAATCAAGTATGCTCCATAATCAATGATAGTTTGTTTATCTATTCTAGTGAACAATGGATACATATCATATGATGAGCAGTTTCTTTGATGTAGGGCTGAAAAATCAAAAATTTTTGATT
>JBCCQK010000417.1:0-7794 GCA_039024375.1 Bacteroidota bacterium | reverse complement strand
CTGTTTAAAAGATTGTTTTGTCACTTAGACTTCTGTTCCGGCGTGGTGCCATATTAATATTTTTTCAATCAACTTTTTTGCTTTTATTTACCTCGTTGCAAACATACGAGTGACTAGTGACTGGTAATTAGTGACTAGTCAACTAATCACTAGTCAACTAATCACTAGTCAGTAACTACTTAAACCTTTGCTTTTCCCACAGGAGACAATACTGTTGCTTCGTCAGTAGCGGCGGGAATCCACTGGTAATACCTTGCCCCCTCTTTCATCTTTTCCGAAGAGATACGAGCTAGTACAAATGTACCTTTAGGATTCGTCAAGCTTTTATCCAACTGCATACGGTGCAATTTTTCGTAAGTAGCATAATCCAAGGCTTGACGGTTGGCTAACTTACTTTTAATGTGAAATTGCTGCACCACCTTCTTCCATTCGGGCTGAATCTTCGCTTCAAATACTTTGGACTTAGACCCACTTCCATAACCAACGAATCCAAAATCCTTTCCATCGATGGGTTCATTATCTAAAAAATCAGCTTCTAGTGTTCCCATTAAGGCCAAAAAAATCGAACAGGCATACATATTACCAACTTCGCTAGAAGCCCCTTCCGCTTTGCTCAATTTGTTGATAACGAACTCTTTGTAACCTTTCGTTTTGGTAATCGCTCGTAGGAATTGCCCATATGCCTTTTGATGAGCAACCTTGCTTTCAAAGTCACTTTCTACTGGTGCAACTAACTCATTTTCCTTGGCAAAAGCACCCCAATTACCAACCGATTGCAACTCCAGCATAAACAACTCAGAAGCAATTCTACGACCGTGCGCCGCATAGGGCAGATGAAAAATAAGCCGTTCCCAATTACCTAGAATGGGTGCATCTTCGGTCAATAGACCCGCCGCTATTTTTTTATCTTTGAAATTTAAAAAGGCTTCTCGGATTCGATTTTGGTAAGTAAAATTAGAGTATTGTCCATCAAAAACGGGTGTATCTTTTCGAAGGCTCAATTTACTATCGTTGCTATCCAAAACGCCATTAACTTCCAACGAGTCGCTCAGTTTAGCGAGCGTTTCTCGAGCAGAAATATGGGTAATCCCTGCCAAATCTAACACTTCTTGAATAATTTGCAATTTATCGACTTCCATTTTGGGTTTGAAAAAGTCGTGTACGCCCATAGTGGCCACCCCATAAATATCGTTAAAAGCTAATAGTCTTGGATTGTGCTTGACTAACATCGCAATCGCCCCCGCTCCTTGGGTATATTCACCCGTAGAAGCTAACTCGTACTTAGCAAAGTCGGAACAAACTACAATACCGATTCTTTCTTTATTTCCCTTGACCCAATCCACTGTGTTCTGCAACGCATCTACTCCACCGACACAGGCAAAGGTCAAATCTACTACGTCGCAGTTCAGAAAGCAATCCTTTCCATACGCCTCCCGATACTTTCTACGCAACATTTCGAGCACATAAGTAGCTGTTGGCTTTGCACCGTCCAGCGCGCTTTCCGTTCCGAGATAAATTCGGCCAATCGCTTTCGGATTCAGTTTATTTTTTTCAATAATTTCAACTACTGCGTTAGCCGCCATCGTGGCCGTATCTTCGTGCACATCGGGAATAGCCAATTTGGTCAACCCTAAACCTCTATTCAATTTTTCGTAGGGAATACCTCGGGCTTCGGCGATTGTTTGTATGTGTAAATACAGGCTTGGGACGTATAAAGCCATGTCGTCAATTCCAACAGAAATTCCTTTCATAGAAGTAGCTAAATTTTGTTACACAGTTGAGGTAAACATCGTGGTTGGTCACTCTGAAACCACTTAATGATAACTGTGGCAATTTGTAAGATAATTAGGGATGTGTAGTAGTCGTATTCGCCCATGTAAACAGGATAATGAATAGATTGTTTTGAATTTCCGCTTACATAAAGATGACAAAAATAGAATTTATTCTTCCGAATAAGGCATTTCGGGGGGAAATTTGCTGGTCATTAACTTCTCTTGCAATGTCTTCCTTTTGGTCAATCGTTTATTTTTGCGCAACGCTTTTCGAACTGCTCGATGCCGCTTTTTATCACGTCGATACTGCTCTAAAATAGCTCGATGCTTATAAAATTTTCGCTTGGTCAATCGCAGTCGAAACTGATTTTCTCCTAGTTCATCGGAGGTAACCTCGATGTGCGCTTTTCGCTTGGCGGCAGCGTAGCCCGTCTTTTCGGGAATAATAGAACGGTCGGCCCGTTTTAAATTATTTAAGGGAATCGACACCCACATATTGGTCAAATCGCCGTAGCTCAGTGTACCTTCCATAAACAAATGAATAGCATTGGATTGGATTTCCAGCAATGGAAATTCAATTTCCTGTCCTTTCACTACAATGCTACCTGTAATGGGTGCAAAATGGAGCGCTTGGAAGCGGTTTTCCATACGCAAACGGGAGGCAATCTTGTCCAGAGGCTCTAATCCTACGAGGACTACTTCTTCCAAATTGAAGGCGAGTTGTCCGTCCGTAGCATTCTCAATTAACCGACTTCCGTTATCGTCAATAATTCCTGATAGTTTCAAGTCTATGTTAATTCGGCCTTCCAATTTGTCCAAATTTCGCAAGGACGGTAAAGCTAGGTAGTTCAAGCTTTCTACTAGTTGTTGTAAATTCAAATTGTCCGTTCGAATATAACTAGAAAAAGGGGTCATTAATGGCCGCCCAATGTTAAACTGGCCATTCAAAAAAACGTGTCCTTCGTGGATTTCGAAGTTCGTATTTTCCAAAATCATTTCAGTAGAATCTTGCAGATGGACTCCCGAAGATAGGTTTTCAATTACTATTTTTGGATTATACACGAAGGTATCCACCGCCACGTGAAAGGTTAAACCAAAACGCTTTAACAAACCAAGCACGGTCGCCTTCATGGACGCTGAGTTCCCCGAAGAAGTTGTTTGGGAATCGAATAGTCCTAAAAGGTTTTTCCAAACCATTTTTTTACTGCTTACATCTACTACGGAGGTTAAATCTTGCCCAGTGTTCCCTATCAATAATTCGCTGATATGTTCCATTTTGCCTTGAAATTGCAGGGGCTGTGGCAAAGCTTCGGAAGCTAGCAGAAACTCAAAGTCGGCATTATCATTGGCCAATGACAAATCAATTTCCGTCAGTGGGAAAGTGACGCCCACGGGTTGATACAACACTTCACTATCCTCTAGTGAAAGCGTTGCATTTCCGTTGGACATGATTTCGGCGGACGTTCCTAGATTCCCCTTGTAATCAAAAGCTACTTTGAAATGTCCCGCTCCAAAGAAGAAGGCTTCGGTTTTAAAAAAATTATTGAACACGCTTGGAATTCCTTCCAGTTCGATACTAGTATTGGCGTACGATTTTTCAAAGTCCACCGCGCCGTGAAAAGAAGTATCGGGTTGGTAACAAATGGACCCGACCAGCGTCTCGCCACCATCAATCAAAAAAGAAATTTCTCCCGTAGAAGTGTTCGGAATTAGACCTTTTTCGTCATCCAAGATTCCTCGTTGGGTCAACCGCAAAGTCAAGTCTTTAGGATAAGCCCCAATATTTTTCAATAGATTGATATTCAAATAATTAAGGGAAGGCAATAAGCGGCGCAAGTTCAACTGGTTCGTCGATAACTCCACTTCAAAAGGAGTGATATTAGGCTGACTAATGTCCACCAATCCACTCAAATTGACGGTCCCTTCGCCGTAGTTAAACTTTGTGTTTTCAAGTACTATCGTATCTCGGTTTTTGAAGCGCACCCCCGTTTCAAAATCTACTAGTTTTACTTTATCGAAGTAGGCCAAAGTATCGACAAAAATTTTCAATTCGGGCAAAAATTTATCGTACATCCCCCGCAGCACTGCCTTCATTTTTCGCTTCTTTTTTTGTGAGGTCGATGGGTCTTTTTTCAACCATCCTTTTTCACCAAAAATATTGACAAAATCGGTCCAATTAAGTTGCTTTGCGCTTAAATTGATGGTGCTGCTCGCTTGCTCATTCGCCAAATTTAGCATCAAAGCGGGTAGGTTCTTCAAGGCGCCGTCGGCGTGCAAATCGTAGCCCTCCACGAAAGTGCTGTTCACCAATTTGAAGTAAGCATCTCCCACTTCCTTTTGTAAACTCATTTGGGAAAATGGAAGTGTCAGCTTAGCAGGTGCGTACCAAACGGAAAAATCGGATAGTTCCAAATTGGCATTGCTGTTGAGCACAATATTCTTCAAATCACCAAGTTGACCATTTATGTCCGCTTGGAGTTCGAAAGTACCGTCTTCGAAAAAAAACTGGTCGTTTTCGAACCAATCACTAATGGCTTTCGGCGCTCCTTTAATGACCGCTTTCGTTCGAATCGTTGTATTTTTTCTGTTTTTTGAAAAAACCCGTAAGTGCGGCGTACGGATGTTAAAATCTTTAAATTGAGTAGCGACATTGTCGATAAGCACCCGAAACCGTTTTCGAGGCTCAGCTTTTTGTCGGTCATCGTCGTAAAATCGGTTAATAAATCGCCCACTTAGATAAGTCCGTTTAAACTCAAATCCATGAACAAAAACTTGTTGATTTTTTAATTGGAAATCAACCGAAATTACGGGCAGCGTCCCTGATTGGAAATTTGTTTGAATGGTCGTCGTAGAAGCAAATTCACCTTTAACTCGATAAGGTAAAATAGCGCGCTGTAGTTTATTCGGCAGCAAGGGCAGCACGCGTTTCAAATCCGTTTTTTTATTTCGCAGCACCAACTTTGAGTAAGCCTTTGCCTTAGTAGGAATTTGTACATTCAGCACGTAGGGTTCCCGATTGATGTCCAAATCAAACGGTGGAATTTCTAACAAACTGTCTTTTTGGACAATTTGAAAGGCTCCTGCCAACTTCGTATTTCTGAGAAACGCCCCATTTTGTTGTTTAAAAACGAGCGAATCGACGTCGATTTGCGCATCAAATTTTGAGGCGACTATTTCCTTTTGAAAATCCAAATTGGTCTCCAAATATCGAATCGTTCCTTCGTGCCGACTCGTTCGCAAATCGTCGCTGATAGTAATTCGAAGGTCTTCCAGTAACACGCCTATTTGGGGTGCTTCTAAGTAAATTTTAGGTAAGTACCAACGTCCGTTCTCTTTCTGAGTTGTTTGTTGAAAAAAAGCATCTAAATTATTGTAACCACTTGTATCCGTAAATAAATGCGCTGAACCACCTACGAGTCGAATCGCTTGCAATCTAATTTTTTGAAACCACAGTTGGTGTAGAGAGGCCTGCAAATGTAGTTCGTCAATTTGGGCAGTAGAAATTTGATGTTGGTCAAATAAAGAATCCTTCAAGACAACATCGTGAAAAATAAACGAAGCAGCGGGGAAGTTTTCGAAAATGGAAAATTCTAGCTCGTTAAAAGTGAGGTTTCCACCGTGCAAAAAAGGTAAATCTTGGAGGATTTTGGTTTTGTTGGATGCCAAATGTTGATTTAACCAATACAGGCCTATACCCGTAGCCACTCCCAAAAACAGCAGGACAAAAAAGAAAATTTTAAGGCTTTTACGAATCAAAGGTCAACGTTTGGTGTGTAGTGTAGTTATTCTCGTCGGTAAATAAGATAGTGGGTATTCTCAAAAATATCCACTATTCAAACGCAAAAGTAGGCAATATAGCGTGGTGGTTTCCGAACTTTTTTTGAGATTTTTTGTCAAGTGCCTATATTTGCCGCTTATCAATAAAAAAACTCAACTGCAAGTATGTCCAACGAAAAAGTCATTTTCTCCATGGAGCGGGTCAACAAAATTTATCCGCCGAATAAACAAGTATTAAAAAATATCTGGCTCTCTTTTTTCTACGGCGCCAAAATTGGCGTTTTGGGTCTGAACGGTTCGGGAAAGTCTTCTTTGTTGAAAATCATTGCAGGTATTGACACCAATTTTGAGGGAAAAGTAGTATTCGATAAGGAATATAAGATTGGTTACTTGGAACAGGAACCGACTTTAGACCCCGAAAAAACGGTGCGGCAAGTGGTCGAAGAAGGCGTACAAGAAACCGTCGATACCTTGAAAGCTTACGAAGAACTAAACGCCAAATTTGCCGAACCGATGAGCGACGACGAAATGACTGCCCTCATTGAAAAGCAAGGCGAACTGACTGATAAATTAGACCATTTGAACGCTTGGGAATTGGAACATCGGCTCAATACGGCGATGGAATCCCTTCGCTGCCCCGATGATGATAAGTCCGTCAGTGTGCTGTCGGGTGGGGAAAGACGACGGGTTGCCTTGTGTCGTCTATTATTGAGCAATCCCGATATTTTGTTACTCGACGAACCGACGAACCACCTAGACGCCGAATCGGTGCATTGGTTAGAACAGTACTTACAAAATTTCCCCGGTACGGTCATCGCCGTGACGCACGACCGCTACTTTTTGGACAACGTAGCGGGCTGGATTTTGGAACTGGACCGAGGCGAAGGAATTCCTTGGAAAGGCAATTATTCTTCTTGGTTGGAACAGAAAGCTAAACGTTTGGAACAAGAAGAGAAGACCGAAAGTAAACGTCGAAAAACGCTAGAACGAGAATTAGAATGGGTCAGGATGGCGCCCAAAGCGCGACAAGCTAAGGGAAAAGCCCGTTTGAACGCCTACGACAAATTGGCGAACGAAGATAGTCGAGACAAAGAAAAGAAACTGGAATTATTTATTCCCCCTGGTGAACGATTGGGTGACGTGGTGGTAGAAGCCGAAAACATCACGAAAGCCTACGGCGATAAATTGCTCTACGAAAATTTATCTTTCTCTATTCCTCGCAACGGGATTGTAGGCGTCGTCGGTGCCAACGGTGTTGGAAAAAGTACGCTTTTCAAAATCATTATGGGCCTAGAAGCGCCAGACAGCGGTTCGGTTAAAATTGGACCAACGGTCGACATTTCCTACGTGGACCAAAGTCACGAAGACTTGCTTCCCGAAAAAACGATTTATGAAGTCGTCTCGGGCGGCAATGACGTCATCAAAGTGGGCAATTCCGAAGTGAACGCTCGGGCCTATTTGAGTAAATTTAACTTCGGGGGCAGCGACCAACAGAAGAAATTAGGGGTGCTTTCGGGCGGGGAACGTAATCGGGTTCACCTCGCCATAACGCTAAAAAACGGTGGCAACCTTATCCTGTTGGACGAGCCGACCAACGACATTGACGTGAATACTTTACGAGCCTTGGAAGAAGCTATTGACAATTTTGCGGGCTGCGCCGTCATCATTTCTCACGACCGTTGGTTTATCGACCGTCTAGCCACGCATATTTTGGCTTTCGAGAATAACAGCGAAGTCGTCTTTTTTGAAGGGAATTATTCAGATTATGAGAAAAATAAGAAGGAGCGATTGGGAGATATTGCGCCGAAGCGGCCGCGGTTTAAGAATGTGATAAACTAAAAGAAGTAAATTGACAGAATTGTAAGATTTACACAACCAAATAGTATTGCTTTAAATTTACTTATACTTTTTACCACCAGTTGGGTTACCACGAGGTCTTACACCATTTTGCTCTATGTAGTTGTCAATAAAGTCATCTTCAATATCCTTTGCTTTTTTACGCCTAGGTATGTTCCGAAGTATAATTTTTCCAACAAATCGAATGTAGCCTACTACTAAGTTTAGGTAATTTACCTGTCTTTTAATTCTCCTTGATAAATTATCTTTATCAATGGGGTCATCAGAGATGCCATACTTAAAAATATTCTTTTCTTCTAAATCTTCAATTTGGTACAAATGATGGTCATTAGGATTATCTAGCGAATTTCGGTGCTTACTCATTATTTATAATTGGAAACTATAATAT